>JBJMQJ010000211.1:0-11782 GCA_045802765.1 Myxococcales bacterium | reverse complement strand
ACGCCGAACGCGACCGCGACGATGAGCACCGTGGGACCGAGCGTGACCCACAGGTCCCTGCGGAGGATGCGGCGCGCCTTCCCCCCGAGCTTCTCGGTAGCCATGGGGCGCGGAGTATATGCCGGCTCGAAGACGGGCGACTCGGTCGCGCTCCAGGTCGATGCGGGCACCCGCACCCCTGGCCCGGGCCGCAGGCTTCCTCGAGCAGCATGCGACCGCGGCAGAGGGGCGCGGACCGCGGCCACGCGCTGAAACTACTTGGATTCGCGAGCGGCAGGCTGGATTCGGCGCAACATTCGCGAATCTGGCGCGCGGGCTGCATCTCGAAAGCGTATGCGCGGCGCGAGCGATGTCGGTCGGGTGCACGCGAGAATGCTCTTCGCCCTCGCGCTCGGCTTTTGCGTGCTGGGAATTGCCACAGCGGCGTTCGGGAATCCGACACCCGGGGCCCGCGCCTTCCCCATCGACGTCCGCAAGTTCGCGGTGCTGCAGCGTGACTCCGGTCCGACCAGCTACTACTGGCTCGTCGAGGATCCGTTCGGCCGGTTCATCCGCGGCGTCTACACGCCTCCCCTGGAGACCGTCACGTTGTTCGCCGACGTAGGAGACGGCCTGCGGCACGGCGTCGAGCGCATCCATTTCCGCTGGCGGGCCTGGGTGCTCCCGGTGAACGGCAACGAGTGCGTGCCGGGCCGGGGTGACGCGGCGGCAAACGTGTACGTCGCCTGGAAGAGGGGGCTGCGCTGGTATTCCGTCAAGCTCGCCTGGAGCAGCGAGGCTCCCCTGGGCGCGACGTGCGACGGCAAGCGCAATCCGCTGGTCGCTTCCGACACCATCGTGCTGCGCTCCGGTCTTCCCACCGGCGTGTGGCAGGAAGAGGAGATCGACCCCGACGCGCTCTTCCGCGCGCACTTCGAGGGCGGCGACCCGGCGGCCGAGGTGCCCGAGCTGCAAGGGGTCGGGATCCTCACCGACGGCGACCAGACGCGCAGCATGAGCGCGGCGGACTACGCCGGATTCGTCCTCTACAAGCGGGTGGCCACCGCCTCGCGCTGATTTCGTGATAGCAGCTTGCCGTCATCCGCGGAGGTTGCGATGCAGCTCAACGTCAATGGGACCGCGCGCGAGGTGGACGCTCCGGGCGAGATGCCTCTCTTGTGGGTCATCCGCGACGTGCTCGGTCTCACCGGGACGAAGTTCGGGTGCGGGATGGCCCAGTGCGGAGCCTGCACCGTGCATCTGGATGGGCAGGCGGTGCGCTCGTGCGTGCTGCCCGTCTCGGCGGTCGCCGGGCGCATGGTCACGACCATCGAGGGCCTTTCGCCGGACGGCAGCCATCCGGTGCAGAAGGCGTGGATCGATGCGGACGTGGTGCAGTGCGGCTACTGCCAGCCGGGACAGATCATGTCCGCGGCCGCCCTCATCGCGCACAACCCGAGCCCCAGCGACGAGGACATCGACGCGGCGCTGGCGGGGAACATCTGCCGGTGCGGCACGTACCAGCGCGTGCGGGAGGCGGTGAGGAAGGCGGCCGCGCAGAGGAGGGCCGAGCGATGACGGCGCTCACCAGACGGCAGCTGTTGCGACGCTCGCTCCTCTCCGGCGCGGGCCTGTTCGTCGCCTTCCACGTTCCGCGCAAGGCGCGCGCCGTGCCCGCCCCGGCGGCGAAGCAATTGCCGGATCCGAACGCGTTCGTGCGGGTGGCGCCGGACGACTCGGTCACCGTTCTGCTGGCGCACTCCGAGATGGGACAGGGGATCTGGACCGGCCTCTCGATGCTGGTCGCCGAGGAGCTGGATTGCGACTGGTCGAAGATCCACGTGGAGCACGCGCCTGCCGCCCCGGTCTACGCGCACCCGGCGTTCGGGATGCAGATGACGGGCGGGTCGACCAGCACCTGGTCCGAATTCGACCGCTACCGTAGCGCTGGCGCGATGGCGCGCGCGATGCTGGTCAGCGCGGCGGCGGCGCGATGGAAGACCGATGCCAGGAAGCTGCGCACCGAGAACGGCTACGTCTTGCGCGGCAAGGAGAGGCTCTCTTACGGCCAGCTCGCCGTGGCGGCGCAGGCGCAGCAGCCACCGAAGAAGGTGGCGCTCAAGGATCGGAAGCGGTGGAAGCTTCTGGGCAAGCCCACCCGCCGGCTCGACTCTCCGGAGAAGGTGACGGGCAAGGCGCAGTTCGGGATGGACGTGCGCTTCCCGGGGCTGAGGACCGCGCTCGTCGCGCGCTCGCCCGTGTTCGGCGGCAAGGTGAAATCGTTCGACGGCGCCGAGGCCAAATCGATCCCCGGCGTCGAGCAGGTGGTGCAGGTCCCGACGGGCGTCGCGGTGGTGGCGCGCGATTTCTGGAGCGCGAAGCGCGGTCGCGACGCGCTGCAGGCACGCATCGACTGGGACCTGGGGCCCGGCGCCACGCTGGACAGCGCCGCGCTCCTGCAGGACTACCGCGACAAGGCGAAGTCGAAGGGGCCGGGCGTCGCGGCGCAGAAGGGCGACGCGGAGGCGGCCCTCGCCTCCGCCGCCAAGCGCGTGGTGGCGGAGTACGACGTCCCGTACCTCGCGCACGCACCGATGGAGCCGCTCAACTGCACGGTGAAGCTCGAAGGCGGCCGCTGCGAGATCTGGACCGGCACCCAGTTCCAGACGATGGACCAGATGTCGGCGGCGAAGATCGCCGGCGTGCCGCAGGAGAACGTCGCCATCCACACCCAGTTCCTGGGCGGCGGCTTCGGGCGGCGCGCGACGCCCTCCTCCGATTTCGTCAGCGAGGCGGTCCACGTCGCCAAGGCGGCGGGCGTGGCGGTCAAGACGGTCTGGACGCGCGAGGACGACATCCGGGGCGGCTACTACCGGCCGCTGTTCCTGCACCGCATCGAGGTCGGGATCGACGACAAGGGAGCGCCCGTCGCCTGGAAGCACACCATCGTCGGCCAGTCGATCCTGGCCGGGACTCCCTTCGAGCAGTTCATGGTCAAGAACGGAGTCGACGCTACCTCGGTGGAGGGAGTCACCGACTCGCCGTACCTCGAGGCGGTGCCGGCGCAGCTCGTCACGGTGCATTCTCCGCGGACGCAGGTGCCGGTCCTGTGGTGGCGCTCGGTCGGCAACACGCACACCGCGTTCGCGGTGGAGAGCATCGTCGACGAGCTTTCGTACGCGGCCGGGCGCGAGCCGCTCGAGTTCCGCGCCGCGCTGCTCGCGCACAAGCCGCGGCACCTGCGCGCGCTGAAGGCGGCGGCGGAGAAGGCGGGCTGGGGCAAGGCACCGGCCAAGGGCCGCGCGCGCGGGCTGGCGGTCCACGAGTCCTTCGGCAGCATCATCGCGCAAGTGGCAGAAGTTTCCGTCGACGGCGACAGGCGGATCCAGGTGCACAAGGTGACGTGCGCGGTGGACTGCGGAACGGCGATCAATCCGCTCGGCATCGAGGCCCAGGTGCAGGGGGCCATCGCCTTCGGCTTGTCCGCGGTGCTGGACAGCGAGCTGACGCTCAAGAACGGGCGCGTCGAGCAGAGCAACTTCCACGACTACCGCGTGCTGCGGCTCCCCGACATGCCGGAGGTCCAGGTGCAGGTGCTGGAGAGCGACGCCAAGATGGGCGGCATCGGCGAGCCCGCCACGGCGCCGATCTCCGCGGCGGTGGCGAACGCGGTGTACGCGCTCGCCAAGCAGCGGCTGCGCTCGCTGCCGCTGAGGCTCGCGGTCGTATGAAGGAGATCGGCTTGCGGCGCGCGGCCTGCGGCTTGCGGAACATCGCCGCGGTGGCCGCTCTTTCGATCACGTCGTGCTCGCACGCTCCCGCGCCGGCGCCCGCTTCCGCGGCGGCGCCGGCGGGGGCGGATCCGGTCGCCTCGTTCGAAGTGGTCCGCGCCGTCCTGCAGAGCCCGCGATGCGTGAACTGCCATCCCGCGGGAGATGCGCCGTTGCAGGGGGACGACGGCCATGTCCACCTCCAGTTCGTCCGCCGCGGTCCCGAAGGAAGGGGTGCGGTGGGCCTCGCCTGCGCCACCTGCCATGCGCGCGCGAACCCGCCCGACAGCTACGGCGCGCACATGCCGCCCGGCGTCTCCACCGAATGGCGGCTCCCGCCGCCGGAGCACAAGATGGTCTTCGCCGGGCTCAACTCGCGCATGCTCTGTGAGCAGCTCAAGGACGCGAAGCGCAACGGCGGCAAGACCGTGGCCGCGCTCGTGCACCATGTGGCGGACGACCCGCTGGTGCTCTGGGGATGGTCGCCCGGATTCGGCCGCAAGCCGGTCCCCGTCCCGCATGCCGAGTTCGTGCGCGCCTTCCGGACCTGGGCCGACGCGGGTGCGCCGTGCGCGCCGGGGCCGGTGGCCCGCAACCCCTGACGGAACTCCCGCGCATCGTTCCTTGGGCACAGTGCGATCGCTGACGCGTGGGGTCCCGCGCCATGGCGGAGACCCCCGCCCCTGTCCATATTGCAGTCGACGACGACGGACGGCCGCCGCGGCCGCCAGCGCCGTCCCCCGAACGGGGATTCCGCAGTGCGGCAACGCCGCAAGACCGATCTGCGAGATGGAATGCGGCCCGGCCCCGTTGCCGCGGCGAACGGGCGGCAGAACGGCGAGCCACCCCGTCTGGTCGCGTCCCGCGACGATCGCGACGCGCTGCTGGCCAAGTACGAGCAGCTCTCGAAGAAGTATGAGGCGCTGGTCGGGAAGTACGAGCGCACGTCGATCGAGGAGACCGGCGTCTACCAGCTCGGATGGTGGGCGTTGCGCACCTCCGCCAGCGCGCTGGCGCTGGTGCGCGACGGCGCGATCAGCTTGACCAATCGCCGCTGGCAGGAGCTCGAACGCGGAAGCGGCGAGGCGGGATGGGAGCTGGTCGCCGCGAGCGAATCGCCGCGGGCGTACACGTCGTTGCGCCAGCTGGCGGTCGCCACGGCGGCCGAGATGTTGGCCGAGGGCGCCGCCGCGGCTCGGCTGGTCCGGTACCGGCGCGCGGGCGGCGAGCAGGTCATCGAGGTCCGCACCGAGCGAATCGCGTCGAAGCACGGCGTGGTGGCCTTGCTCGCGCACGACGTGACGGCGCAGGCGCACGCGGAGCTGGAGCTGCACAAGGCGCGAGAGGCGTTGCACCAGCGTCACCGCCTGGAGGCGGTGGGGGAGGTCGCGTCGGGTGTGGCGCACGATCTGAACAACGCGCTCAACGTCATGCGCCTGCGGCTGGATCTGCTCGGGCGCGAGCTTCCGGAGGAACCGCGGAGCGCGCACCTGCCAGCGCTCACCCAGATCGTGCGAGACGCGGCGAAACGCGTGGCGCGGGTGCACGACCTCTCCCATCGCGACACCGAGGACCGGCTCGAGCTCGTCGATCTCCCTCTCGTCATCTCCGAGGCGATCGCGCTGTCGCGGACGGAGCTGGAGCAACACGCGCTGGCGGAGGGGAGACGCTACCGGCTGGTATCGAGCGTCCCCGAGCTGCCACCGGTCCGGGCGAACCCCGCCGAGCTCAGGCACGTGTTCGTCAACCTGCTGCTCAACGCGCGCGACGCGATGCCGGGCGGCGGAACGATCTCCATCGAAGCGCGCCGGGAGCGGGACTTCGCGCTCGTCACCGTGGCCGACGAGGGGATCGGGATCGCCGACGAGCACCTCGAACGCGTGTTCGAGGCCTTCTTCACCACCAAGGGCCACGGCACCGGGCTCGGGCTGTCGATGGCGCGGGGCACGATGGCGCGGCTCGGCGGATCGATCATCGCTCGCAACCGGCCGCCGCTCGGGGCCGAGCTCGTGCTGCGCTTCCCGCTCGCGTCGCAAGACCGGGCGCCCGCCGAGACCCAGCCGCCGCGGCGGAGCGACGCTCCGCTCCGATCGCTGCGCATCCTGCTCGTCGACGACGACGTCGACTGCCTCGCGGTCACCCAGGCCGTCCTCGAGACGGAGGGAGTGAGCGCGGACACCGCGCAGACCGGCGCGGAGGCGATGCGCATGCTGCACGCTGGGAGCTACGACCTGCTGCTGTGCGACATCGGCATGCCGGAGATGAGCGGTTGGCAAGTCGCGCAGGAGGCGCGAATGCACTGGCCCGGGATGCCCATCTACATGGTGACGGGTTGGGGCAAGGATTTCCTCTCAGGCCGCTCGCGACCGAGCCAGGTGGACGGCGTCCTGGGAAAGCCGCTCGAGCTGGGCGAGCTCCGCGCCGTCCTGCGCAGCGTCGCGTCGCTCGACGGCGCGCCGCCTTCGTGAGAGCAGTAGCGCCTCGGCCGGACGGCAAGGGGGTCTGCCATGCCGAGCAGCAGTGCACTGTCGCGCCGCGCTTTCGGGCGGCTGATCGGGAAGAGCATGGCGGCCACGGCTCTTCCGCCGCTGTTCGCCGCGGGCGAGGCCGGGGCGCGCGCGCCCGCCGCAGCGGGCGGGGTGGTGCGCTTGAGCGCGAACGAAAATCCCTACGGCCCCTCCCCTGCCGCTCTGCGCGCGATGCGCGAGGCATTCAGCCTCGCATGGCGGTACCCGGACGAGGCCGGCGAAGCGCTCGTCTCCGATCTGGTGAACCTCCATGGGCTCCCCAAGGAGTGGTTCCTCGTCGGCGACGGATCGAGCGAGATCCTCAAGCTGGCGGCGAGCGCCTTCACCGGTCCAGGCCGCAAGTTGGTGATGGCGGACCCGACCTTCGAGGCCATTGGCGTCCATGCGCGCGTGCACGGCGCGGAGATCGTCGCGGTGCCGCTCGACGCCCAGTACGCGCACGACCTGGAGAAGATGGCGCTGGACGGCCCAGGACTCGTCTATCTGTGCAACCCGAACAATCCGACCGGCAGCATCACGCCCAAGGCGCGCGTCCGCGCCTTCCTCGACGCGGTCCCCTCCGCAGCCACCGTGCTCGTCGACGAGGCTTACCACCACTATGCCGGCGGCCCCGATTACGAGAGCGTGGCCCCGCTGGTGGCGAAGCGCGCGAACCTCGTCGTCGCGCGCACCTTCTCGAAGATCCACGGCATGGCGGGCCTGCGACTCGGTTACGCGATCGCGCAACCGGCGGCGATCGAGAAGCTCGCGGCGCATGCGGCCTGGGACTCGGCGAACATCATCGCGCTCGCCGCAGGCCGAGCGAGCCTGAACGACACCGCCTACGTCGCCGAAGGGCGGCGGCGGAATGCCGCGACCAAGGATCAGGTGATCGCGGACCTGCGCCGGCTCGGCTTCGAGGTGGTCCCTTCGCAGACGAACTTCGTCCTCATCGACACGCGCAAGGAAGTGAACGGTACGATCGAGGCGCTGCGCGCCCGCGGCGTCCTGGTGGGACGGCTCTTCCCCGCCCTCCCCAGGCACCTGCGCGTGACCATCGGGACGCCTGCGCAGATGAAGCGGTTCCTCGACGCGTTCGCGGCCGTCGTCGCCTGACCGCGCGCCCCGGGGGTCGCGCTCGAGCGCAAATCAGAAGTGCTTGAGGGGCGGCTTCCCGATGGGGAACACGTTGAATCCCAGCGCGTGGAGCGCCTCGTGATCGAGGATGTTCCGGCCGTCGAAGACGAAGGCGGGCTTCTCCATCGAAGCGAGCATCGCCCGATAGTCGAGCGAGCGGTAGAGGTCCCACTCGGTCAAGACGACCAACGCATGGCTTCCGCGCGCCGCGAGGTACGGGTCCTCCTCGAACACTACGCGCCCCGGCGGCGCGTCCCGCAGGTCGGCGCGCGCGTTGGCGAGCGCCTTCGGATCGGTGATCACCACCACCGCCCGCTCCTCGATCAGCTTGCGCGCGACCGCCAGGGCCGCCGATTCGCGCGTGTCGGCGGTGTCCTTCTTGAAAGCGAAGCCGAGGAGCGCGATGCGCTTGTCGGCGACGGTGTCGAACATCGCCCGGATCATGGCGTGGACGAAGCGCCTCTTCTGGTAGTCGTTCATGGCGACGACGCTCTCCCAGTAGCGCGCCACCTCTTCGAGGCCGTAGCTCTCGCAGATGTAGACCAGGTTCAAGATGTCCTTCTTGAAGCACGATCCGCCGAAGCCCACGCTCGCTTCGAGAAAGCGCTTCCCGATGCGGGCGTCCAGCCCGATCGCGCGGGAGACCTCGACGACGTCGGCGGCGGTCCGCTCGCACAGCGCCGAGATGGAGTTGATCGACGAGATCCGCTGCGCCAGGAAGGCGTTGGAGGCCAGCTTGGAGAGCTCCGCGCTCCACACGTCGCTGGTCACGATCTGCTCGCGCGGGACCCAGTTCGCGTAGATCTCCACGAGCACGTCGCGCGCCGAAAGACCCGCCGGCGTCTCGTGCGAGCCGATGAGGACCCGGTCCGGCCGTTCCAGATCGCGGATGGCCGTCCCCTCGGACAAGAATTCCGGATTGGACAGCACCTCGAATCGGAGGCCTTTGCCGTTGGAGTTGAGGATTCTCTCCATCGCGTGCGCGGTGCGGACCGGCAGCGTGCTCTTCTCCACGACGATCTTGTCCGCCCGCGACGCTTCGACGATGGTCCGCGCCGTCTTCTCCCAGTATTGCAAGTCGGGCGCCTTGCCCGCGCCTTCGCCGAACGTCTTGGTGGGCGTATTGACGGAGACGAAGATCACCTCCGCCTCGTCGATCGCCCCCGGGACGTCGGTGGAGAAGAACAGGTTGCGCCCGCGAGCCTGCTTCACCACCTCGAGCAGGCCGGGCTCATAGATCGGGAGCTTGTCGCTGCGCCATGCGTCGATCCGCTCGCGGTTGACGTCGACGACCGTGACCTCGTACTGCGGGCATCGGGCGGCGATCACCGCCATCGTCGGGCCGCCGACGTGGCCCGCGCCGATGCAGAGAATGCGTCGTTTGAACCGTGGCATCCGTGGACGAGGACGAGGCAGCTAGAAGAGCAAGGTAGTCGCGCTCGCCACGTTCGAGTAGGGGCCGAGGTTGCCAGCGGCGTCCGCCGCCCGTACCCGATAGCTGTACGCCGTCCGCGGCGAAAGGCCGGCGTCGCTGAACGAGGTGCCTGGGGTCGTCGCTATCTGGGCAAAGACCGTGCAGCCGGCCCCCTGGCAGCGCTCCACGAGATACCCCGTGACCCCTACGTCGTCGCTCGCGGCCGTCCACATCAGGCTGATCTGGCTGCCGCTGGTCGCGAGGGCGGTCGCCGACCCAGGCGCGCCGGGCGCTCGAGTGTCCGGCTGCTGCGCCGGGACGTCGAGCTCGCCGCCCTCCCACGCCAGGAACGTGAACGCCGGCGACAACGCCTCGATCCCGACGTCGCCGGCCGGATAGGACCCGTCGATCGTGTGGGTGAACTGGGAGACGCCGTTCCTGAATACTTCGAGCGTGTTGCCGTTCGCCGCCAGCCGCCACTTGTCTCCGGAGACGATGAGCGGAGCGAAGGATCGCACCTGGGTGAAGCTCCCGTCGGGGTTCATCTTGAAGATCCCGGATCCGGTCGGATCGTCCGCCCAGAGGAACAAGAGCCATCCCGTCTGTCCCGCGGCGTTCCGGTCGATGCGGACGATGGGCCCTCCGCCGCCGCTGCCGACCGTGCCGAGCGTGACCTCGGAATACTGCGTGGGAGGCGGCGCGATGCTCCAGACGCCGGAGGCGTTGTGACCGAAGTCCCGCCCGCTGGCGAGACCACCCGCCTTCCTGAAACCGGAATAGCCCGGCAGCGGATACCAGCGGTCTCCCTCGTCGAGCGGATTCTCCACTCCGACGAAGATCGAGGAGTCCCGCGTCCCCGAGGAAGCGGGAGCGGGGCCGGTGGACCACGACGCGATGGTCGCATCGGTCAGCGATTCGTTGGAGGTGAACGCGAGGATCCCCGAGGTGCCCGCGGCGTACTTCACCGTGTCCGGGCCGGTGTTGTAGATGAAGTCCCGCACCCCGTTCTTGATTCCGTAGATCACCGGACCGCGCCCGATCAGGCGCAGCCTGTCTCCCTCGATGACGGACGAGGTGGGAAGGAGGGGGCTCGCGGAGTAGCTCGTTCCGTTGGCGTCGATGCGATACAGGTTGTTGATCCCGTTGCCCTCGCTCGCCCACCACAGATAGTGGCTATCGATCGAGGCGCCCGAGGTTTGCACGCGGGCGATGGGACCCACGTTGCTGCTGTTCGTTCCGAGGTGGCCGACCACGATCTCCGAGTAGTGGTCCGCGGGGACGAGCGCCGTGGTGCGGGCGCCGGCGTGATCGGGCGATATCCGGTCCGGGAAGGCGCCGTTGTTCTTCTGGAACCGGCCGCCGCCGGGAGACAGCGAGGTGAGCGGCGCCCACGACCCGTTCTCGAAGAGCGGATCTTCCGCTCCGGTGAAGCTCGACGACGCAATCGGGGCCGCCATGAGAGCGGCGGGGGCGAGGACGACCCCAAGCACGGCGGCGAGCTTCACGGAGCGGTTTCCTAAGGCAGGAAGTTGGCGGTGACGGACTTCGCCGCGTGGATCGCCACGGTGCAGGTCATGCCCGAGACTGAATCGCACCCGGTCCAGCCGTTGAAGACGGAGAGGATCGCCGGCGAGGCCGTAAGGGTCACCACCGTGCCGTAGTTGTACGTGACGGTGCAGTTGGACCCGCAGTTGATCTGGTTGGCGCTGCCGGGATTGGAGGTGGAGGTCACCGTCCCATTGCCGACGCCGAGAGGGCTCGCCTTCTTCACCGAGAGCGGGAACGTCTGCAGCGTGAAGGTAGCGGCGACCGAGCGCGCCGCGTTCATCGTCACCGTGCAGGTCGCCCCGGAGACCGAATCGCATCCGGTCCAACCAGTGAAGTTCGAGCCGACTGCCGGCGCGGCCGTGAGGGTCACCACCGTGCCGACGGCGTACGTGCTCGAGCAGGAAGCGCCGCAGTCGATTTCCCGGGCGGTCACTGCGTTGGGAGGCGTCGAAGTGGAGCTGACCGCGCCCGCGCCGTTACCGCCCTTGCTGACGAGCAGGGTCGCGGTCACGGTGAAGCTGGCGTTGCTCGTCGAGGTGCCGACGGGCGTGGTGACGCCGATCGGGCCCGTGGTGGCTCCCGCCGGTACCGTCGCCTGGATCGCCGTGGCGGAGAGCACCGTGAAGCTCGCGGCGACTCCGTTGAAGGTGACCGAGGTGGCCCCATCGAAGTCGGTGCCGCTGATCGTCACGCTGGATCCCGCCGGACCACTGCCCGGCGTGAAGCCCGCGATCCCCGGCGCGCCTACCACCGTGAACGCGGCGGCGCTGGTGGCTGTCCCCGCCGGCGTAGTCACCGTCAGACGTCCGGTCGTAGCGCCCGTCGGCACCGTCGCCTGGAGCTGGGTGTCGGAGGCCACCGCGAAGCTCGCGCTCACGCCGTTGAACGTCACTCCCGAGGCGGCGCCGAGATCCGTGCCCGTGATGCTCACGGTGGTTCCCACCGGCCCGCTCGCAGGCGCGAAGCTGGTCACTGTCGGTGGGCGGACCACGGTGAACGCGCTGCTGCTCGTCGCAGAGCCCTGAGGAGTGGTCACGCTCACCGGCCCCGACGTCGCTCCCGCCGGCACTGCCGTCTGGATCGCGCTATCGGAGGCCACGGTGAAGCTCGCGCTCACTCCGTTGAACGCCACTGCCGTGGCGCCAGTGAAGTTCGCGCCGTTGATCGTGACGCTCGTACCGGCAGGTCCGCTGGCAGGCGAGAAGCTCGCGATGGCCGGCGGAGTGACCACGGTGAACGCGCTGGGGCTGGTGGCGGTTCCCGAAGGCGCCGTCACGGTCAGTGTGCCGGTCGTGGCGCCCGCGGGCACGGTCGCCTGGATCGACGTGGCGGAGGTCACGCTGAATGTCGCGCTCGTCCCGTTGAACGCCACCGCGGTGGCGCCGGTGAAGCTCGTGCCGCTGATGGTGACGCTGGTGCCCACAGGT
>JBJMQJ010000210.1:0-12992 GCA_045802765.1 Myxococcales bacterium | reverse complement strand
CCGTCCTTGGTGAGGAACTGGGTGAAGTACTTGTCGTGTCCCTTTCCGTAGTCGGTCGTGTCGTGGATGACGGCGACCTTCGTGTAGCCGTGCTCGGAGACGAACTTCGCGTTGGTCTCGTTCTGGTTGATCATCGTGCCGTTGACGCGGTGGATCTCCTTGAAGTCGTGCGAGTAGGTGATGTCGGGGAGCACCGCGCCCCAGACGATCGCCGGCAGCCCGAAGCGGTGGTAGGTGTCCACCGTGGCCATCGCCACCACCGAGCAGTAGTGGGTGACGCCGGCGATGACCGAGCGGTCCGACCCCGCCTTGGTGGCGACCTGCACTCCGGTGTCCGGCTTGCACTCGTCGTCCAGCACGATCAGGTCATAGGTGTACTTCGCCTTCGCATCCTGGTTGCGCAGCTTGACCGCGAGATCGGCCGAGTTGCGCCCACCGAGGCCGATGGCAGAGTTGCCGCCCGTGAGCGGACCGACGAACGCGATCCGCACCGTGTCCTTGGCGCGCGCCGCCGCCGGGGCGAGCGCGAGCATCCCGCACAGGGCCGCGAAGATGGTCCGCATGGGTCTTCCTCCCAGTCTTGCGGGCGCAACCTAGCACAATGGAACTGGTGCAACTGTACAGGTACGGCGCCGCGAAAAGGGAATCGCGCGTTTGCACAACGTGCCGCACGGCGACGATGCGCCTTGGCACGCAGCCGAGCGGCCCGGCGTCTGGCCCCCCGGGCCCGATCCCTGGCCCATTGCAACGTCGCGGAATTCGGCGTAGCGGTCCGGCGGGGGAACGTCGTGAGCGGCCTGGCGAGTTGGAAAACCGAGGCGGTCGCGCGGGCCAAGCAGCTCTTGCAGGGCCCGGGCGCCGTCAGCGCGCAGGTGGCGCTCGAAGTCTCTTCGACGTTGAAGAGCGAGGGGCGCTTCGACCTGGCGCGCCGACTTCTGGGACAAGCCCTCGCGGATCGCGACGCGTTTGCAAAGGAACCCGGCGGGTCCGAGCAGGCGCGAAAGGTGCTGCAGCAGCGCGCGCTGTGCACCTACAAGGATCCCGATCTCCCCGCGGCGGCGGCGCTCGACGAAGCCGAGCAGATGCTCTGGGGGGCTGGAGCACCTGACTCGTGGGACCGCGAGAGCTTTGGCCTGATGGGGGCCATTCACAAGAGACGCCAACAGCTCGACGGACAGCAGGTCCATCTCGAGCGCGCCCTCTCCTTCTACCTGCGAGGGCACGAGCTCGACCGCAGGCTGAAGGGCGGCGCAGGGCAGCCCGGCTCGTTCGAGGGCTACGCCGGAATCAATGCCGCATTCCTGCTCGACGTCGTCGCAGCGGAGGAGGAGCACGCCGTGCGGGCGCGCGGCATCGCCGTAGGAGGCGCATCCGTGCAGCG
This sequence comes from Myxococcales bacterium, assembly GCA_045802765.1. Lineage (GTDB taxonomy): Bacteria > Myxococcota > Myxococcia > Myxococcales > 40CM-4-68-19 > VBKO01. The sequence continues at coordinate 11,611 of JBJMQJ010000210.1, read as the reverse complement.
CCGGCAGCAGGCGAAAGACCTCCGCCAGGAGATCGCGAACGAGCTGAGGAAACGCCTCGACCTGCAGAAAGACGCGGCGAATTGGTTCCTGCTCACGACCCTGGGCCAGGCGCTGCTCGGACTGGAAGATCTTGCCGGGGCGAAAGATGCTTTCGCGCGAGCGAACGCTCTGGAGGGCGTCCCCGATTGGGAGCAGCAGACGACCGCGTACACGACCGCCTTGCAGATCCGCGCGGCCTCCTCGGCGGGGAGCCGCCCCGAATTGCTGCCGCGCGCCGTGCTGCGCGCCTTGGTGGGCGACAATGCGGCCGCGGTCGAGAGCGCGCTGCGCGGCAAGGTGGGGCTGGCATTGTCGGGGGGCGGTTTCCGCGCTTCGCTCTTCCACATCGGCGTGCTCGCGAGGCTCGCGGAGCTCGATGAGCTGCGACACGTCGAGGTGATCTCCGGAGTCAGCGGAGGGGCCGTCATCGCGGCCTTCTACTACCTGCGCTTGCGGAAGCTCCTCGAAGAGCGCGGCGACGACGTCGGCGCGAGCGATTACCTGCGACTCGTCGAGGACCTGGAACGCGACTTCCTCGGCTGCGTCCAGCGGAATTTGCGCAGCCGGATGACGGCGCGGGTCGGTCCCAACCTCGTCCGGCTGTTCGGCGCGAACGGGTCGACGCTCGCCGATGTCCTGGACACGGAGCTTTACCAGGTGGCCGACCCGAGCCCTTCGCCGCATCTCATGCGGGAGCTGCGGATTCAGCCGGGCTCGCGCATCCAGCCGAACGCAGGCCGGGGCGCGGAGTTCCATCCACGGCGGGACAACTGGCGGCGGAAGGCGAAGGTGCCGGTCCTGGTGCTGAACGCGACGGCGCTGAACACCGGTCATAGCTGGCAATTCAGCGCTTCGTTCATGGGCGAGTCGCCGAATCGGATCGATCCGGCGGTCGACGGCAATTATCGATTGCGGCGGATGTATTACGAGCAGGCGGAGGCGGCGACCACCGGCGGCGGCAACGTCCGCCTCGCCGACGCGGTGGCCGCCTCGGCTGCGGTGCCTGGTCTCTTCGACCCCGTCGCCCTGGACGGATTCTTTCCGGGCAAGAAGGTGCGGCTCGTCGACGGCGGTGTCTACGACAACCAGGGCATCGACGCGCTGCTGGAGCAGGGCTGCTCCGTGCTGCTGGTGAGCGACGCGAGCGGGCAAGGCAGTCCGGAAGACGGCCCGCGCACCGGCACTGGCGCGGTGCTCAAGCGCACCAACGACCTCCTTCAATCCCGCGTCCGGATCGCCCAGCACAAGGAGCTCGTCGTCCAGAAACGGTCGGGCGCGGTGCGCGAGCTGATGTTCATCCACTTGAAGAAAGACCTGAACGTCATTCCCATCGACTGGGCGAACTGCGACGATCCCAAGGAGAAAGACGTCCGGGCGTCCCGGGCCTCCGTGACGAGCTACGGCGTGGCCAAGAACGTCCAGCGCCGCCTGGCCGCGCTGCGGACGGACCTCGACTGCTTCCACGACGTCGAGGCGTTCGCGCTGATGGCGAGCGGATACCGCATGGCCGAGCGGGAGCTCGGCGCCATCCGCAAGGGTTCCGTGGAATCGGCGAACCCCGAGATCTCCATGGCTCCCCCGCACCCCTGGCGCTTCCTCGCGCTCGAGCCGGCGTTGACCCAAGGAGACGAGCCGGACGCGGCAGCGCGCGCCGTCGCGCGACTGCTCGGCGCCGGCAAGTCGCAGTTCACCAAGCTATTCGAGCTGTCCGTGCCTTGGCCTCTCCTGCGGCATGGCTTGGTCGCCGCCCTCGCCATCTTGGTCGTGTTCGCGATCTGGTCGTCTCCGAGCATCGCCCTTCCAGCGAAGGCGGTGACGGCCGGGGCCGCCATCGCCGCCGCGCTCACCTGGTCGATGTTGATCGGAGGCCATCCATCGGTATCCAGGTTCGTCGCGGTCATCGCGGCACCGCTCGCCCTCCTCGACGTCGTGCTGCTCGATCGGCTGTACCTTCGCTGCGGAAGCCTCGCGCGAGTCGCCCGGCTCGGGTTGGGCCGGGCGCCGTTGCGGCGGCTCGCACCGGAAGAGCATCCACTCGCTTCCCCCGTAGCCGAGGCGCCGAGCGAGCGGACCGTCGCGCCGTTCGCCGTCGCCGCGGTGACCGGGAGCGGTCCTGGCGTTTCTCCACCTGCGTCGACCTCGCCGAGCGAGGTCCGAGACCGCCCGAGCTGACGGAAGGCGGGGGTATCCCATGGTCCAGATCGTCCATCATGACGACGACTACGTCCTGGCCCGCTGTTCGAAGTACCTTGCGCGCGACTACGCGGCGGACGCCAGACACGGCTACGGCCCTTTCCCCGAGACGGACCTCCGCGCGCGGATTTGCGAAGCCTGGCGCTTTCCGGTCGTCGACGCCTTCACCGGCGAGGGCGCGCTGCAGGACACGTACGGGCAGAACGAGGTGACCTTCGTCTATTTCGATCCCCGCCGTCCCGCGCCCGGAAGGGTCGAGGTGATCGGCACCTTCGCCGATCTCTACCAACCGGTTCCACTCCGGCGGCTGCGAGACGATTTGCCCTATTACGCGGTCACCGTCGCCGTCCCCAAGGGCGAGGTGCACACCTACAAGTTCCGCGCCGACGGAGACCTGGTCCCCGACCCGATCAACCCGCAGCGGGTCGTCCTCGACAACGGCAGCGAGTGGTCGCGGTTCTTCACCGAAGGTTGCACGGCGCCCATCACCTTCGAACGATGGGAGCGGGAGATCCTCCTGCGCCTCACCAGCCACATCCTTCCCTTCCACACTCCCGACGGGCAGCGGTTCCTCGACCGGTATTACGAACAGCTCGATCGTCGTTCGCGCGACGAAAAGCTACCGACTGCGTATCGGTTCGACACGTCCGTCGGCGTGGTGAACTTCATCGACAAGGTCCTGGCGCGCGAAGAGATCCATCATCGCAAAGCGTACAAGACCTGTCTGGCGATCATCGACAAGGTCCTCCGCGCCCGCGACCCGTTCCAGGAGCCGGCGGTGATGCCGCGGGACATGTTCGTCGACCTGTACACGCAAATGGGCGTCCGGCCCGACGGGATGGTTCCGGAGTGGGACTTGCAGCAGTACGCGCGGCCCCGCTACTTCCTGGAGCTCCTCCGCCGGCACACCCTCACCGGCGCGTACTCGCATCCCAAGTACGGCGGGAACGCGGGCGCGGCAGGGTGGGCCTATCTGGAGGAGAGATACCGCGATGCGAACGGGCGCACCCAGTTCGACTGGCGGGTGAACCAGGAACGACCTCTCGGCGAGAGCGCGGACTACCGCGGTTGATGGGCCCCAGCGAAGCGAGCAACCCATGAAGCCAAGCTACCAGGTGGTCGTCATCGGAAGCGGGGCGGGCGGAGCGCCCATCGCCAACGTCCTCGGGAAGAGCCCCAAGGGGATTTCCGTGCTCGTCCTGGAGAAAGGCCCCCTGCTGCGCCCCCAGGGAGTCGGCCTGCCGGTGAGCGACTTCAAGCGCGACGAGCTCTACGCGACCGGCCCCGAGAAGCGCATCAGCATCCCCGGGATGAGAAACGGCGGGGACAGCTACTACTCGAGCCATGTCGAGCCCGATCTGAACGACGAGCCCCATGTCTACTTCGATCCGCACGACGCGCGGAGAGGGGATTGGGCCACCATCGAAGGGTACACGGCGCAGGTCGTGGGAGGCGGAACGCAGCTCTACGGGGCGGTCTCGCTGCGCTTTCCGCCGCGCGACTTCCAGCTGCGATCCGTCAATGCCGGCCGGGCACTGGCGCACGACTCGAACGACGACGTCCATCGCGAGGCGCGCGACTGGCCGATCCAGTACGACGAGCTCGAGCCGTACTATTGCATGGCCGAGGAGCTGGTCGGCATCAACGGGACCGTCCAGAACCAGGGCAAGCCGTTCAGCCGGGACTGCTACCAGGAGCCCATCGACACGAACCCGATCAGCGGCTTCGTCGAGACCGGCATGGATGCGCTGCGCATGCCCCGCTACCGGACACCGCTCGCCGTCATCACCCAGGACCATGAGCCGAGCGGCCGGAAGGCGGGCAAGCCGAAGACGGGCTACGTGAACCGCTACGGCGACCCGATGGCGTTCAAGTCGAACACCTACGTTTCGCTGCTCCGCCCGGTGCTGGGCCTGCCCAACTCGAACGTGGAGCTGCGCTGCAACTGCACCGTGACGCACCTGGAGGACGATGGAAACGGCAAGATCCGCCGCGTGTGGTTCCGCGACGAGGGCGGAGCCGTGCAGTCGGTGGGGGCTGGCGTCGTGGTGGTGGCCTGTTCGGCGATCGAATCGGTGCGGCTCCTCCTGCTCTCGGGCGAAGCTTCCCCGTCGTTCAAGGAACGGCTGCACCCGCAAACCCGGAACGGCGGGCGCAAGGACCTGCTCGGCCGGTACTTCCTCACCCACTGCTTCGGAGGCGCCGAGACCGTCGTCCCGGCGCGGTTCGACAAGTCGTTGTCGCTCGACAGCGACTGGGCCACGGACTTCTGCACTTCGCCGGAGTTTCTCGACGAGATGCAGCTCTGGGCGGGCGGGGCCATCTACAACAACACCTCCGCGCACGCGCTGCCCATCGCGCTCGCGCGGACGCACGGAAGCCAGGACATCGACACCATCTGGACTTCGTTCAACGAGACCACCGAGCTGACCGGCGAGAAGCTCGCCGGCTATTTCGATCAGTGTTTTGGCACCCAGCTGTCGATCAGCTTCATGGCGAACCAGGTGCCGCTGCCCTCCAACCGCATCGAGCTGCACCCCAGCGTGAAGGACAAGTGGGGCCGGCCGGTCGCCTACATCCTCAAGGACTGGCACGAGCACGACCGGTACTTGATGGACATGCTCGCCGAGCAATGCCGGAAGATCCTCGCCTACGGCCTCGACCCCGCCAGCGGGAGCAAGCCCGTCGACGGCTGGGGCGGAGTGTATCGGGCCGACAACGGGGTCGCGCGGATCGCAAACCACATCCTCGGCGGGGCCCGGTTCGGCGACGATCGCGACGACTCGGTGCTCGACCCGCAGTGCCGCGTCTGGGACTTCCTCAACCTGTTCGTGACGGACGGATCCTTCATGCCGACGTCCGGCAGTGGAAACCCGACGCTGACCATCCAGGCGAACGCGTTCCGCGTCGGCAGCTATCTGGAGCGCCAACTCTGAGCGGTTCCGGAGGTGATGCATGGACTCCCGGTTCGACGAGATCGCCGCACGCCCGGAGAACAGCATCTTTCAGATCGTCTTCTTTCCCGATCGCGTGTACCACGCGCGATACCTGAACGCGACGCGCAGCGAACGGTATCGATACGACGTGCAGGAGGTACGCAGCGCCACCGGCGTGCTCGCCATGAAGGGGCAGGTCTTCCTCGACGGGGTCCCCTTCACCAATTTCCTCCGCCTCGAGTACCGCTCGGAGCGGCTCAACGAGCTGGCCCGCGAAAAAGGGCGGTTCGTCGGCGACGACGTGCGCGCCTGGGTCCGGCTCCACCCGAAGGATGAAGCGCTCGGGGCGGAGGCGACGGTGAAGATGCACTATTGCCCGTGGGTGGACGCCTACCAGGTCGAGATCTGGGGCGCGCTCGATCCGGAGGGATCGGTCCGCCACGATTTCAAGGTGCTCGACATGATGGGGAAGGACGGCTCGATCACGCGAGTCCAGTCGTTCGCCCCGGCGCTCCGCGACGTCAAGGCCTTGCGCCGCATCGAGCTCGCCTTTCGCGAGAACGACGAGGACGAGCCCTGCGGCTACGCCATCGGAGATGCGGACGCGCAATGGGACAACAACCTCGGACGGACCCACCAGGAGCCGATCGACGGCACGCCCAGCTCGCAGCGGAACACGGTGCCGGACCGCAACTACCTGCTCGATTTCCGGCGCGGCTATTTCCTCGACACGCGCGAGATCGAGCCCGTCCGCTACCGCAACGCGATGATGGACGGCGACAACCCGGACAGGGACGACAGGCCGGAATGGAACCGCCCCAACCAGAACGTCATCGACATGCGCTGGATCGTCCAGCGCGAGCTGGGGAGCAGCGTCGTCTTCTTCCACGAGGTGACGATCCCGCCGCACACCGTCGAGGGCACGCACTGGCACATCGGCACCGAGGAGCTCTATTACATCGTCGAGGGCGAAGGGATCGCGTACCTCGGTGACGAGGACGATCCCGCGCTCGCCGACCGCCCGACCGTTCGGCGCAAGGTGTTCGGGCTCGACTGGCACGACTGCAAGCAGGTCGCGGTACGGCCCGGGCACGTCATCTTCACGAAGAGCGGCGGCATCCACGGAATCCGCAACGAAAGCGACGGTCCGCTGCGATTCGTTGCCTTCCTCTACCACAGCAGCTGAGGCAGCGCGCCGCGGGGATGGGTCATGGACATTCTTCACACCGACGTCGTCGTTCGCGTACCACCGGGCGAGGTCCCCGAGTACGGCCGGCAGAATCCTCTGCTGAAGCTCGTCGGCCTGGTCGAGCGGACCGAATTTGCCGCCGACCGCGAGCAGTACCTGGCCGACTCCCTCCAGTTCCTGTTCCCGTTCCGGTCGCTGCAGATGTACGGCCCGCAAGGAAACGATGCCGACGTGCTCGATCCAGCCCGGCAGGACAACAAGACCGACTTCCAGAAGCAGAACGTCCACGACTTCTTCACCACCGACACGGAGCTGGTGCGCGGAATCGTCACCGCGGGCGCTTGGACCGGGCCTTTTCTCCGGCTCTCCTACCGCGGTGGCCCCGATTCGTTGCTCTCGCAGAAGACGGATCACCAGGTCGGCGACGCCGTGCTCGTCTGGCTCTCCTTGAACGGCGTCACGGTCCAGCAGCCGATCCGGGCGCCGTACAACGAGCGGACCGACCGCTACGACCTCGAGATCTGGGGATACCCCGGCGCCGATCTTCGCGAACGGCTGGGGTCGAAGGGAATCGCCGCTCTCGACGCGGGGCGGATCGTCGCACGGACCGATCTGATCCAGGGAAATGCGTCCGACTTCCATCGCGACGGCAAGGACGGGCGCTACATGATCGAGGTCGAGCCGGGACACGGGCTGCATCCGGTCTTGCCGCTCGCCGTCGAAGTGGCCTGGGCAAACGCCGCGGGCACGGAATGGGATTCGCAGGACGGCCGCAATTATCGCTACCGCTTCGGCATGATCGTCCGCGGCTGGGAGAACTACCTGGGCGTGGGGATCAGCCCGAACCCGCACGGCGGAGTCGGCTTTCTCGAATACCGCAATCTGCTCTCGAACTACGGCCGCTACTCCGATCGGGCGGAGCTGGCGCGGACGCTCGAAGAGTGGAACTTCGACGCGTTCGGCCGCAAGGACCATGCGCAAGCGCGAGAGCCGTTCATGGCGGTCGACTACATGGACCTGCACGTGCTCCGAGGAAGCTGCGGCATCGGACTGCACCGCCATCGCGACAACCAGGAGGTGTTCCTCATGATGCGGGGACGCGGCCTGATGGTGGTCGGCGATTGGTGCAAGTTTCCCGATCGCGAGCGGGCGTTCGAGGTGCGGACCCTCCGCTCGGGCCACCTCGCCATGCTCAAAGGAGGAAACCTCCACGGGCTCGTGAACACGACCGACGAGGACATTTCCTTGTTCATGTTCGGCGGCTACGACTGAGCAGTCGGGTCCGCGCTCGAGGGGCCGGCGATGAGCGATGCGATCGGCGCGATGACGGCTCCCGCGGACGACTACGCCGCGCGGTGGGGCGCGCCGGCGCCTCTCGGCGCGAGCTGGATCGCGGCGGAACAGGCGTACAATTTCGCCCTCTATTCGAGGCACGCGGCGGAGGTGACGCTGCTGCTCTTCACGGCCGCCGATCGCCGCGCGGACGTCGAGATTCCTCTCGATCCGGTCGCGAATCGGACCGGACGCGTGTGGCACTGCCGGATGCCGATCGCGCGGCTGCCGGACGGCCTGACCTGCTACGGGTACACGGTCGCCGGGCATTCGCCGCCCGCGTTCGGCGATCGGTTCGACCCCGAGAAGGTGCTGCTCGATCCGTATGCCACCGCGATCGTCTGGCCGGCGACGTACGATCGCCAGGCGGCGAGGCGACCAGGATCGACGATGGGACGGGCGCCGCTCGGTGCCCTCCCTGCGCGCGACCCGGCGCGGTTCGACTGGGGCGACGACGCGGCGCCGCGCCACGGCACCGATGCCATCGTCTACGAGGTGCATGTGCGCGGGTTCACCAAGCGCCCCAATTCGGGGGTGGCGGCCGAAAACCGAGGCACGTTCGCCGGCTTGCTGGAGAAGGTTCCGTACCTCCAAGACCTGGGCGTCACCGTCCTCGAGCTGATGCCCGTCCACCAATTCGATCCCGGAGAGAAGAATTTCTGGGGCTACATGACGTTGAGCTTCTTCGCCCCGCACCATCTGTACTGCCGCGAGCAGGCGCCGCTCTCGCGGATGGACGAATTCCGCGAGCTGGTGAAGGCCTGCCATTCGGCGGGGATCGAAGTGGTCCTGGACGTGGTGTACAACCACACCTCCGAGGCGGGCGCGGACGGACCGACCTACTGCTATCGCGGCATCGACAACGGCACGTATTACCTTCTGGAAAAGAGCGGGTCCTACAACGACGACGCCGGGACCGGCAACGTGTTGCGGACGGCACACCCGGCGGTCAGGCGACTGATCGTGGACAGCGTGCGCCATTGGGCGCGCGAAGGGCACGTCGACGGGTTCCGCTTCGACCTCGCCTCCATCTTCGCGCGGCGAGACGACGGATCGATCGATCTCGACTCGCCTCCCGTCGTCGCCGAGATCGGCGCCGAGGCCGACCTCGCCGCGCTGAGGCTCATCGCCGAGCCGTGGGACGCCGCCGGCAGCCTCCTCGGGCGCGGCTTCCCCGGGCGCGAGTGGATGCAGTGGAACGGCGATTTCCGCGACGACGTCCGCGCGTTCGTGCGCGGCGACGACGGGCGCGTGGGCGGGATCATGGCTCGGATGTACGGCAGCGACGACCGGTTTCCCGACGCCGAGCCGGACGTCTGCCATCCGCGGCAGAGCCTCAATTTCGTCACCTGCCACGACGGGTTCACCCTTCGCGACCTGGTCTCGTACAAGAGCAAGCACAACCCGGGAAGCGAAGGCGGGACGGACGACAACCTGAGCTCGAACTGCGGCGTCGAGGGCGACGAAGGCGCCGGCCCCGAGGTGATGGCGTTGCGCAAGCGGCAGGCAAAGAACTTCTTCACCCTGCTGCTGGTGGCCAACGGCACCCCGATGATCCGGGCAGGCGACGAGTTCCTGCACACCCAACGGGGAAACAACAACCCGTACAACCAGGACAACGAGATCAGCTGGCTCGACTGGGATCTGGCGGCGGCGAACGCGGACGTTCTTCGCTTCGTCAAGCGGATGATCGCATTTCGCAAAGCGCATCCTGCCCTGAGGCCGGGTCTGTTCTGGCGCGACAGCGTGAGCTGGCACGGGGTGAGCGCCGAGCCCGACCTGGGCCGGGAATCGCACACCATCGCGTTCCACGTACGCCCTGCCCGCCACCTGCCGGCCGGCAGCCGCGAGGTCTACGTGATGATCAACGCGTACAGCTCCGATCTGCCGTTCGGCATCTTCGCGCCGGGAGGCGCCGCTTGGCGCCGCGCCATCGACACGTCCCTGCCGAGTCCGCAGGACATCGCCGAGCCGGGCGCCGTGCTCCCGATCGTCGGCGACATCTACGTCGTGCCGAGCCGCTCTATCGCCGTCCTGGTGAGGGACTGAAGGAGATCCGGGGACACCATACGCAACTCACCGTGCCAACTTGCCTGGAGCGAATGCACCCGCGAAATAGGCCGCTTCCGCGTTCGTCTTCTCCGAAGCCCGGGGGCGAGTCATGAAGGCGCTGAAGCGCGTCGCATGGTGGAGCGCAGGCGCCGTCGCACTGGTGTCGCTCGCGGGCCTCATCGCCTACTGGACGTCGGGCAACACGTGCTCCGAGCGCAACGTCGCTGCTCAGGGCAACCTGATGAAGGCCATCGTCTACTGCGACTACGGTTCGCCCGACGTCCTCAAGCTCGAGAACATCGAGAAGCCGGTTCCAGCGGACGACCAGATCCTGGTGAGAGTTCGCGCCGCTTCCGTCAATCCACTCGACTGGCATTACATCCGAGGCACGCCGTACGTCATGCGTTTGGGAGCCGGGCTGCGCAAACCGAAAGTCATACGGCTGGGCGTCGACTTTGCCGGTACCGTCGAGGCGGTCGGCAGGAGTGTAAACCGGTTCAAACCCGGTGACGAGGTCTTCGGCGGGAGGACCGGCGCGTTCGGGGAGTACGTCTCCGTTCGCGAGGATCGAGCACTGACGCTGAAGCCGCCCAATCTGACCTTCGAGCAGGCGGCTTCCGTTCCGGTTGCCGCAATCACGGCATTGCAGGGTCTTCGCGACAAAGGAAAGGTCCAGCCGGGGCAGAAGGTCCTCATCAACGGCGCGTCGGGAGGCGTGGGCACGTTCGCCGTGCAGATCGCCAAGTCGCTCGGAGCGGAAGTGACCGGCGTGTGCAGCACGAGAAACGTGGACATGGTCCGATCGATCGGCGCGGACCACGTCGTCGACTACACCAAGGAGGACTACACCAACGGTGCGCAACGGTACGACGTCATTCTCGACAACGTCGGCAACCGTTCCTTGTTGGAAAACAGGCGCGTCTTGAATCCCAAGGGGAAATACATCATCGTCGGTGGGCCGTCTGGCCGCTGGATCGATCCTCTGCCTCGTGCGGCCAGCGCGCTCGTGTTGTCACGATTCGTCAGCCAGGACATCACGATGTTCCTGGCGGAGCTCAACCAACCGGACCTCGACGCCCTGCGCGATCTCATGCAGGCCGGAAAAGTGAAACCGGTCATCGACAGGCGTTACAAATTGAGCGAGGCGCCCGAGGCGATCCGCTATGTCGAAGCAGGACACGCCCGGGGAAAAGTAGTCTTGACGGTGGAATGACGAGGCGACCCGCTTGCCGCTCCTAACGAGCGGAGAGCGAGTCCTTGGGCGTGGAGGTAGAAGCCGTCTTGCCGCTCTGCTGTTCGATGTACGAAAGGACGGCCTTCACGTCGTCATGGCTCATGTCGAGATTGGGCATCCGCACTTCCTTGTACTTGCCGAACAGCTCCTTCGCGATCGGGTCGCCGCCGGCGAGCATCTGGTCGGGCTGCGCGATGTACTGAGACAGCCAGGCGCGATCTCGGCGCTGGGTGACGTTCGACAGGTCGGGACCGACGGCGTCGCCGCGACCGACCGTGTGGCAGGCGGCGCAGCGGGACTTGAAGAGATATTCGCCCTTGCTGACGTCTTGGACGGGGCCCATCGTGGCATAGCTCGCCACCGGGGCCGTGCTCTTGAAACCGTCGAAGAAGTGGACGATCGTCGTGGCGAGGAACCGCGCGTTGTCCACCGCCGAGTTCCGCATCCACTGCCCCGTCGCGTCGCGCCCGATCATCATCGTCGGCTGGTGGCCGTCGCGGTTGGCTGCGTCGGTCAGCGAGGCAAGGCCCAGCTTCTTGCCGATGAGCTTGATGTCCTCTTGCTTGCCGGTGAGGAACAGCCAGCCCGGCTTGACGTGGAACTTCGCCGCGTACGCCTTCAGCACCTCGGGCGTG
>JBJMQJ010000209.1:0-14241 GCA_045802765.1 Myxococcales bacterium | reverse complement strand
TCCGTCCAACCACGACGGCTCCGGCACCGCGGCCCTCGACCTGGACAAGCTTGCCTCGGTCACGGGGGACAACGTCTCCGGGCAGCTCACGCTGGACTTCAACGTCACCCCCGCCGAGAAGAAGGTCCTGGTGACGATGGCGAACCTCAAGGTCAATTCCGATCTCGCGCGCAACGGCCACTACGTGTTCTTCAAGCAAGCCGGCGTGGGCGGGAGTCTCAAGTTCATCGACGACATGAGCCTTCGCTGCACGGGACAGACGCCGCCCGCCTCGGGCACGACCCCCGTCACCGCGGTGGCGCGCTGGATCGTCGCGACGGACGGACTGCACTTCCGCGGCGACGCCGGGGCGACCGGAGGCCAGATCCCCGTCGATCGCCGGTGGGAAGCCGTGACCTGCGCGCAGGGCCGCGATCCTCGCGAGAGCTTCTGGATGATCAAGCTGGAAGACACGAGCAGCACTCCGCCAGGCGCGACCGTATTCGCCCGTTCGGCGCAGAACACCGTCGCTACCGCGGCGGCTTGCGACGCGACGTTCGGACCGGTTCCCTCGGTCGACGGTCCCGCCAACGACTACGATTTCAGCAAGGTCGACTTCACGTCGGACGACCCTCTACCCTTCCCGTAGGGATCGTCAGGCGCAGTAGCCGGGGGGCGCCCTGCGCGAGCGGGGCGCCCTCTGGTATTTCGGAGGCGTGCGCTCCGTTCCCCCGGTGCTCGACGACCCCGCCGTGCCGCTCGAGGATCGGGTCAGGGCCGCGCGCGCGCTCGGCGAGCGCGATCCGAGGCCGGGCACGTTCCTGTGCATCCCGGCCGGCGAGTTCTGGCGCGGGAGCGACCCGCCGGAAGGCGAGCCGCCGGAACAGCCCCGCCTGCGGGCGCGCACCGCCGCGTTCGAGATCGGGCTGGTCCCGGTGACCGTGCGCGAATTCGCCGGTTTCGTGCAGCGGGGCTACCAAGAACGGTCGCTGTGGTGCGATGCCGGGTGGGAGTGGCGCGAGCGAAACCGCGTCGACCGGCCCCGCTTCTGGGATGACGAGGCGTGGCGCGCATACCTGGGGCCCAACCAGCCGCTGGTCGGCGCGAGCTGGTACGAGGCCGGGGCGTACGCGCGCTTCGCCGGCGCGCGACTGCCCACCGAGGCCGAGTGGGAACGGGCGGCGCGCGGCGAGGACGCCCGCCGCTACCCGTGGGGCGAGGATTGGGACCCGGCGCGCGCCGCCGCGAGAGGCGGGCCGCGGCATACGTTGCCGGTCGGGTGCTTCCCCTCGGGCCGGAGCCCTCACGGGCTGCTCGACGCGGCCGGCAACGTCTGGGAGTGGGTCGCCGACGCGTTCGACCCGGAGCTGCACCGCAAGCTCCTCGGCCTCGCCGCGCACAAGGCCGCTCCGGCGCCCGGGCTGCGCGTCGCGCGCGGCGGCGCCTGGAACGCGCACCCTCCCCAGCTCCGCTGCGCGAACCGGAATGCGTGGCGGCCCGATGCCCGCTACTCGAACATCGGATTCCGCCTCGCCCGATGACGCCTTGCGGCGCCGCGAGGGATGAGGCAGCTTGCGAGTTGCGACCCGGGGGGTCCATGTTCGCCTTCGCGACCAGCGAGCGGTTCGGGAAGCTCGAGCGCAAGGACCGCGACCGACTCGAAGCGCTCTGCAAGCTCGACGAATTCTCCGCGGGCGACGAGATCCTCGTCGCTGGGCGCCACTCCGACTCGATCTATCTCATCGCCTCGGGTGCCGTGGATCTGCGCGCCAAGACGAAGTCCGGCGACCTGGTGGTCGCTGAGCTCGGGCCGGGCGATCTGTTCGGCGAGGTGGACCCGTTCGCGGAGATGCCCGAGGGGATACGGCACGTCGCCCGCGAACACACCATCGTGCGCGCCATCGAGAAGAACCCGCTGCGGCACGAGCTCCTCGCGCATCGCGAGCTGGCCACGGCGCTGCTCGCGGTGTACGCGCGCTCGATCAGCGAGAAGCTGCGCGCCGCCAACGACGTGGCGGTCCGACTCGCGCCCCGGCCGGGGATCAGCCGCCCTCCTCCGCCGCAATCCGGAGGACGCGCGCCGCACCTGTCCGCGGAAGAGGCGGCCTGGCTCGCGGTGCTCGGGCAGGAGCTGGAGGTCGCGCCGCGCGAGAAGGTCGTCGAGGAAGGCGAGAAGACGCGCAGCTTCTACGTGGTGCAGCGCGGAGAGCTGGAGGTGCGCAGGCACCTGGGACCGGGCGAGGATCGGACGCTGGCGCGCCTCGGCCCGCGCGATCTGTTCGGCTTCATGGCCTTCGTGGACGGTAAGCCCCGCTCCGCCTCGGTGGTGAGCGTCACTTCTTCGCGCCTGGCGCGCGTGGAATCCGACGCGCTCGACAAGGCGCTGCACGTCAACTTCAGCGTGGCCTTCAAGTTCCTCGGCACCCTCTGCGGCGTCCTCGGCCGCACCTACCGCGACACCCTGCTGAACGTGATCGCCTCCGCCTGACCCGCCTAAACGATTTCACCACGGAGCACACGGAGCACACAGAGAACAATTTTTTTCTCCGTGCCCTCCGTGAGCTCCGTGGTGCAATTGGTTCGGCTATAGCGTTCTCAGCAGTTGCTTGGCGGCGCGGAGGCCGGTTTCGAGGGCGCCGTCGACGGTGCCGCCGCGGCCCGTGAGGCTGATGGCTTCCCCGGCGAAAAAGAGGGTTTCGTCGACCGGGGCGGCGAGCCGTTCGAGCAGATCGGGAGGGGAGCCGGCCAGCTCGTAGGCGTACGCGCCGCGCGCGAAAGGGTCCGCGCCCCAGTCGACGATGCGGACGCCTTCGACGAGCGAGTCGATCTCGCGGCGCGAGCGGCCGAAGATACGTGCCACCGAGTCGAGCGCGCCCGCGAGCGGATCGCGGTCCTTCAGGCGATCCGCCGCCGGGCCTCCGGCCCAGCCCGTGAGCAGCGGGACTTCGCGCGGCGAGCCGCGCCACCAGGCCGGGAACGGCGCGCCGGGCGCGTGGAAGAAATCCGCCTTGCGCAGCGCGCGGCTCAGCCAGAACGGCTCGCGGAACCGCAGCAGCGCCTTGACCACCCCGCCGGTGCGCACCCAGACCAGAGCGTCGCGCTTCCCGCGCAGCGGAGGATCGAACCGCACTCCGTCGCTCGCGGCGAGGATGGTGACCGGCAGGGCCACGATCAGGCGTCGCGCCTCGATCTCCTCGCCCGCGCCCCCGACCGTCCGGGCTTGCACCGCGACGTGACCTTTCCGCCAGCGCACCCGCTCCACGGTGAGGCAGAGCCGCAGCGCTCCCGCCGCGCGCAGCGCATCGGCATGCCCGCGCAGCGCGCGGTCATATCCGCCGACGACCCTGCGCGTGCGCATTCCCTGGTCGTTCGCCACGCCCTCGATGCCGACGAACGCCGCCGGCGCCGCGAAGAAGCCTTCGATGTAGCTCCGCGCCAGCTCGCGCTCCACCCGCTCGAGGCGAGCAGTCGAGAGCCAGCCTTGCGCCGTGCCGGCCCCGCGCGCCTTGGCGAGCTTCTCGATCATGGAGCGGAACTGGCGCGTGACGTCGCGTAGCTCCCCGTCCACCAAGGCCATCTGCCGGCCGTCCATCTCCTCCAGCTCGAGATTCGTCCGTTTCAGCTCCACGCGCGGACCGTGCACGAACTCGGCGCCCAGCTCGACGACGCGCCCCAGCTCGCGATCTTCGACGCTGTGGACGCGGCCCCCGACGCGGTCGCGCGCTTCGACGACCAGCACGCGGACGCGCTTGCGCAAGAGCTCCGCGGCGGCCCGCAGCCCCGCCGCTCCCGCGCCGAGGACGAGGGCGTCGATCATGGCCGGCCGTCGGGGCCGCGAAGGTCCTGCTGGGCGCGGCGCAGCTCGGCGAAGATCCGCTCGGCGTCCGGCACGGTGCGCATGGCAAGGCCGCAGGCCGGCGTGAGCAGGCAGCGCAAAAGCCTCTCGCCGCCGAGCCGTTCGCGCGCGTCTCGGAGGACGGCATCGACGTCGTCCGGCGCGCTCAGGTCGGTGGGAACGATGCCGAGCGAGAGCACGCCTCCCGCCGCCTGGAACCTGTCGAAGACCGCGCCCGTGGCGAGCACCGCCTCGAGCGAGAGCCGCGCGTCGATGGACACGACGTCCCATCCGAGGCCGAGGAGCGGCGCCCATTCCGTGTTGCCGCAGCAATGGACGCCGACCACGGCGCCCTCGCGCCGGAGCGCCAGGACGACGACGCGCAGCTCTTGCAGGCTGACCAGGTGCTGCGGATCGCGCCGGTCGAACGCGTACAACCCGGGCTCGTCGAGGAAGATGACCGGACGCGCGCCCGTCTCGCGCAGCCGGCGCGTCAGCGCGAGCGCGCGGGCGAGCACGAGCCGGAAGATCTGCCGCTCGACGGCCTTGCCGTCGGCGGCCGCGGCGAGAGGCTCACCCTGGACGGTGCGCAAGACCCACCGCAGCGTGAATGGCCCGGCGATCTGCACCTTTGCGAACGCCAGCTTCCGCTGCTCCACTTCCCACAAGAAGGGCCGGAGCGCCTGCCATGCGCCGGCCGAAGGGAGGAACCGCTGCACGCCGTCGTCGCGCTCGAGCGCATGGTCGAGGCGAGCGTCCAGCGTCGCCGCTCCCCGCCGCCAGTCGCCCAGGTCGAGGCTCGCGTTGCCCTCGGCGTCGGCGCGCAGACCGTGCAGACCCTCCAGCGCCTGCGGCACCATGTACTCGGCGGCGTCCCGGCGCGGTAGCTGGGGCGCGGCGGGGATGTCGAGCAGCAGCGCCTGCTGCAGCGCAAGCTCGAGCTGCGTGTGCGGCAGGCTGCCAATGCCGCTGGTGGCCAGAGCGGGGAGCATGTGGTCTGCCAAGATATCTCCCATGACGTCCGCGCTCTGAAAAAGCGTAGCGCCGCCCTGTCGGCGGCGGCTAACAGCCGGCCCCGCCCGCGACGCTGAAGTACGTCGCGGCGGGGTGGTGGAAGACCACGGCGGAGACGCTCGCCTCTGGATCCATCATGCAGCCGTCGGTCAGCTCGACGCCGATCTCCTCGGGGCGCAGCACGCGGAAGAGGATCTGCTGATCCTCCAGTCGCGGGCAGGCCGGATAGCCGAACGAGTATCGCTTCCCGTGGTAGTTCGCCTTGAAGCGATCGATCATCGTCGTCTCCAGCGGGTCTGGGAAACCCCACTGGCTGCGCAGCTTGGCGTGCAGCAGCTCGGCATACCCTTCCGCCGTCTCCAGCGCGAGCGCCTGGAGGAGATGGCTCTTCAAGAAGTCGCCGTTCTTCTTGTACGCCTCGGCGCGGCCGCGGATGCCCGCCCCCGCCGTGGTGACGAACAGCGCGACCGCGTCGTCCGTCGCCACGTAGTCGGACAGGCAGAGCCCGTCCGCGCCCTCCTGCCGCGGAAACGTGAACCGCGCCACCTCGGCGCCGCGCGGGTCCAGGAGGACCAGATCGTCCCCCTCTCCGCGCGCGCGGAAGAACTGGTAGACGGCGCGCGCCCGCATCGCGCCGCCGCGGCACTCGGCCTTGAGATCGTCGAGCGCCGCCTTGAGCTGCAGCGCCTTGCGCCCCGCCTCGCTCTTCTCCAGCTCGGCGCGGTTGCCGGCCTCGACCTCCTTGACCACGCTGCTCTTCAGCCCCATGTGCCGGCCGTAGATCATCACGGGGTTGATGAACCGCCAGATGTGATCGAGGGGCGTATTGGTGAGCACGTGCCGGTCCAGATCGGGCGGCCGCGGCAGCTCCGCCAGCGGAGCGACTTTGCGCGAGCGCCGCGCCGTGCTCGGACGCACCGGCGCGGGACGGGCCGTCTCCACGGCGGCGAGCTGCGCGCGGCGATCCTGCAGCTCGCGCCGCAGATGCTCGTGCTTGTCGGTCTCGGTGACGCGCTTGGCGAGGTCCAGGCCGCTCATCGCATCCTGCGCGTAGGCAACCGTGCCGCCGTACGCCGGCGCGATCTGCCGATCGACGAAGTTGCGCGAAAGCGCCGCGCCTCCCACGAGAAGCGGCAGGTCCACCCCGGCGGCCTTCAGATCGGTCGCGGTGGCGACCATCTGCTGCGCCGACTTGACCAAAAGGCCGGAGAGCCCCACCACGTCGGGCCGGTGCTCGCGCACCGCCTGGATGAGCGCCTCGGGCGGCACCTTGATGCCGAGGTTCACCACCTCGAAGCCGTTGTTCGAGAAGATGATGTCCACCAGGTTCTTCCCGATGTCGTGGACGTCGCCTTTCACGGTGGCGAGCAGCACCTTGCCGCGCGCGGCGCTGCTCACCTTGTCCATGTGCGGCTCGAGGAAGGAAACGGCGGCCTTCATCGACTCGGCGCTCTGCAGGACCTCCGCGACGATCAGCTGGTTGGCGTTGAAGAGCCGTCCTACCTCGTCCATGCCGGCCATGAGCGGCCCGTTGATCACGTCGAGGGGCCGTATGCCCTGGCGCAGCTTCTCGGCGAGGTCGTCGAACAGGCCGTCGCGCGACCCCTCCACGATGTAGCGCGCCAGCCGCTCGTCGAGCGGCAGCGAGCTGCGGGCCGGCCCTTCGGGCTTCTTCTCGCGGAAATGCGCAGCGAAGGCAGCCACGGCGCTCTGCAGCTCGGCCTGCTCGCGGCAGAAGAGCACGCCCTCGGCGAGCTTGCGCTCGTGCTCGGGAATGGACGGGTACCGCTCCAGCTTCTCGGCGTTCACCAGCGCCAGGTCGAGGCCGGCCTGCACGCAGTGATAGAGGAAGACCGAGTTGACCACCTCGCGGCCCGCCGGCGGAAGGCCGAAGGAAACGTTGGAGATTCCCAGGACCGTCTTGCACGCAGGCAGCGCGGCCTTGATCGCCCGCACCGCTTCGATGGTCTCCACCGCGCTGCCCGTGTACGCCGCGTCGCCCGACGCGCAGGGGAACACCAGCGGATCGAAATAGAGGTCCTCCTCGGCGAGCCCGTACTTGCGCGTGAGCAGCTCGTGGCTGCGGCGCGCCACGGAAAGCTTCTCCGCCGCCTTGATCGCCTGGCCGCGCTCGTCGATGCAGCCGACGACCAGCGCGGCGCCAAACCGGTGAACGAGCGGGACGATCTTCTCGAACCGCTTCTCGCCGTCCTCCAGGTTGACCGAGTTGATGATGGCCTTTCCCTGCGAGTACGTGAGGCCGGTCTCGACCGCCTTCTCGTTGGTCGAGTCGATCATCAGCGGCACGCGCACCTTCTTGATGAGCACCTCGAGGAAGCGGCGCAGGTCGGCCACCTCGTCGCGGTCGGTCTGCTGCGCGGAGACGTCGACCAGGTGCGCACCCCGCTTGACCTGCGCCCGCGCGACCTCGGCCGCCTCGTCCCACTTCTCCTGCGCGATCAGGTCGCGGAACTTCTTCGAGCCGAGCACGTTGGTCCGCTCCCCGACGATCACCGGGCGGACCTCGTCGCCGATCTCCAGCGGATCGACGCCGGAGAGCGCGCTCCTGCGGCGCGTCGGGATCGGGCGGGGCTTCAGGCGCGGCGCGATCTCCGCGAGCCTTTCGATGTGCCCGCGGTGCGTGCCGCAGCACCCGCCCAGGAGGTTCAGCCACCCGTTCTCGCCGAAGCGCGACAGGGTTCGCGCCAGCATTTCGGGGGTCTCCAGGTAGCGGCCGTTCTCGTCCGGCAACCCCGCGTTGGGCACGCAGGCGACGCGGGTCCGCGCCAGCTGGGCGAGCGTGCGGATGTGGTCGGTCATGAACTCCGGCCCGGTTGCGCAGTTGAGACCCAGGTAGAGGAGGTCGCGGTGCTCCAGCGAGATCGCCAGCGCGTCGACGGACTGGCCGGCCAGCATGGTCCCCATCGCCTCGATGGTTCCGCTCACGGCCACGGGGATGCGCTCTTCGGGTGGAAGCGTCTCCTGGAAGCGGTCGATCCCGATCAGGCCGGCCTTGACGTTGCGCGTATCCTGCGCGGTCTCGAGCAGGAAGTAGTCGACGCCTCCCTCCTGCAGCCCGCGCGCTTGCGCCTGGTAGTGCTCGATGAGCTGCTCGAACGTCACTCCGCCCGTCACCGAGATGGCCTTGGTGGTGGGCCCCATCGACCCGGCGACGAAACGCGGGCGGTCCGGCGTGGAGAACGCGTCGGCCTCGGCGCGCGCCAGGAGCGCGGCCGCGCGATTGATTTCCACCGCCTTGTCCGAAAGGCCGTACTCCGCGAGCACCAGGGGAGTGCCGCCGAAGGTGTTCGTCTCCAGGATGTCGGCGCCCGCCTCCAGGTACCCGCGATGGATGCCGCGGACCGCGTCCGGCCGGGTCAGGTTCAAGGACTCGTTGCATCCCTCCAGCGCAGGTCCGCCGAAATCCTCCGCCGAAAGCGCCAGGTCCTGCAGCGCGGTGCCCATCGCGCCGTCGAGGACCAGCACCCGCCGCTCCAGCTCGGCGCGCAGCCTCGCCACTCGCTCCGCGCGCGTCATTCCGGCACCTCGGCGCAGAGCAGGAAGGGCCTGAACGCAGCCGCCCCGCCCGGCAACATCTCGGTGCGGATGCTGCCGAACCCCTCCGCCTCCAGCGCCGCCGCGAGCTGCGCGGGCTCGAACCCCAGCCAGCGGTGGCCGAGGCGGTCACGCACCCACTCCTCGCCGTGAGGCAGCAGCTCGAGCACCAGCAGCCGACCTGCCTTCTTGAGGAGCTTTCGCGCCTGGGAGAGGACGCGCCGTGGATCGTCGACGAAGTGCAGGCTTTGCGAGGCGACGACCAGATCGAAGCGGCGCCTCATTTCGAGCCTGTGCAGATCGCCTGCTACGAATTCGACGTTGCGGGCGCCCTCGCGCTCGGCCCGCGCCCGCGCCGCCTCTAGCGCGTCGCGGCACTTGTCGATGGCCACGACCGAGCGCGCCCAGCGCGCCATCTCCACGCTCAGCGCGCCGGTCCCGCAGCCCAGATCGGCGACGTCGAGCCGAGGCAGGAGCTGTCCGAGCGCGCGGGACCAGAGCTGGAAGGACTGCCCGGGCTCGAGCAGCCGCTCGTTGAGCGCCTGCCGGTCCTCCCGCCGCCGGAGCAGCTCCCCGAGGCGCGACAGGTCGCCGTCCGCATCGCTCCTGTCGTCGATCGCCACCTTGACGAGCGGCCAGCGCGCGTCGTCCTTGTCCAGGTCGAGCGCATAATAGGTGTAGCCGTTCTGCCGCTCCTCGACGAGGAGCTTCATCGCCTTGAGCTTGCCGAGGTGGTGGGAGACGCTCGGCTGGGCGATGCCGACCAGCGAGACCAGCTCGCTCACGTTGAGCGGCGTCTGCGCGATCAGGCGCAGGATGCGGAGCCGCGTCGCGTCGCCGAGGGCGCGATACGCCTGGGAAAGCGCCTCCATATCAACGTATCCGCATATACCGATTCCGGTCGGGGCGCAAGGCACAACCGGCGGGTCAGGGGCCGCGGAACCACCCGGTCGTCCGCCGCAGCCCCTCCTCGAGCGCGACGCGAGGCTCCCATCCGAGCCGAGCGCTCGCGGCGCGCGGATCGATCGAGCTGCGACGCTGCTCGCCCGCCGCGGGCGGCCCGTGCGCGAGCGCCTTGCCGTGACCCGCCGCGCGCGCGAGCAGGAGCGCCAGCTCGTTCACGGAAGTCTCGACCCCCGTCCCCACGTTCAGCGCCGAGGCGGCATCCGAGGCGAGCGCGAGCAGGTTGGCGCGCGCGACGTCCTCGACGTAGACGAAGTCGCGGGTCTGCTCGCCGTCGCCGTTGATCACCGGATCGCCGCCGCGCAGCATCTTGTGCAGGAAGATGGCCACCACGCCGGCTTCGCCCATCGGATCCTGCCCGGGCCCGTACACGTTTGCATAGCGCAGCGACATGGTGGACAGCCCGTCGCGGCGCGCCAGCTCCACGTATTCCTCGCCGCACAGCTTGGAGACGCCGTACGGGCTAGCGGGGCGGCGGGGATGCTGCTCGGGCGCCGGAAACGTCTCCTGCTCGCCGTACACCGCTCCGCCCGAGGAGGCGAAGACGAATCGCCGCGCGCCCGCCCGGCGCGCGGCGGAGAGCGCGTTCACCGTGCCGAGGACGTTCACCGACGCATCGTGCATCGGGTCGGTGACGGAGTGGCGCACGTCCATCTGCGCGGCGAGGTGCAGCACCGCGTCGGGCCGCAGCCGTTCCAACTCCGCGGCGAGCTGCGGCGAGCGGACGTCCAGCACGACGAGGTCCGCTCCGCGTGGCAGCGCCTCGCGCTTTCCGTGGCTCAAGTCGTCGAGCGCGGTGACCTCGTGCCCGGCCTCGAGCAGGGCCCGGCAGCTGTGCGCCCCGATGAATCCCGCCCCTCCCGTGACCACCACGCGCATGTGGGGAATGTAACCCACCCGCGCGTCGACGAACGACCTTTCCGTCCCTGCCCGACGGACCCGGGCCGCCCGTGGGTGGGCCGGCGGAATCGTCACCCGCCGCCGCACCCGCAGCCACGGCCAGCGCCTTGCCTCCGACCCGCGCGGCGATCGCAGTCTGGTGCGAATGCTGAATCTGCGCGAGAACCGCCGCCTGCGCGTCTTGATCGTGGACGACTACCCGATCGCGCGCAGGATGTTCGTCGCCGGGTTCGCGGGCTATGGCGTCGATACCTGCGAGGCGGGCGACGCGGCGGAAGCGCTCGCGGTCGCCGCGCAGCATTCGCCCGACGTGGTCGTGCTCGATCTCTTCCTCGCAGGCAGCTCCGGGCTGGAGGTGGCTCGCGAGCTGCGCGCCCGCAAGGACGGCGAGCGCATCGCCATCATCGCCTTGTCCGGACACGCCGGGGATGAATACCGCGAGCGCGCCGCCGAGGCGGGCTGCGACCTGTACCTGGTGAAGCCCTGCACGACCGACCAGCTGGTCGAAGCGATCGAGGCGATCCTCCCCAGCCGCACCGCCGCGTAGGGGCATGCCAACGACGTTCGAAGGAGGGAATCCATGATCCGCATCCGCCGCGCAGCCACCCTCCTGGTCCTCGCCGCCGCAGCTCCGGCGCTCGCCGAGCAGGACCGGAGCGCGACGAACTCCGTGTTCCTGGAGGGCGGCGGTCCGGGCCTCGCTTACTCGCTCAACTACGAGCGCATTTTCGAGAACGATTTCGGTCTGCGCGTCGGCTTCAGCTATCTCTCCGTGAGCGGCACCGTGAGCTCCGGGAGCTCGACCGCCAGCGGTTCGGTGAGCATGTGGACGGTGCCGGTCCTGGCGAACTACCTGGGCCTGAAATGGGGCAACCACGCGCTGGAGCTGGGCGGCGGAGCGACCGTCGTCGGCTTGAGCGGCGCGGGGAACATCGGGGCGTTCGCAGGGTCCGGGTCGGGGACGCTGGTCCTCGGCACGGCGATCCTCGGCTACCGCCGCCAACCGCCCGGCGGAGGCTTCCAGTTCCGCATCGGCCTCGAGGCGCTGGTCGGCAAGGGCCTCGCGCTCAGCGAAAGCGATCGCAATCCAGACAAGGTGGGCGTCCTGCCCTGGATGTACATGAGCCTCGGCTTTTCGATCTAAACGGACGACCCCCCATCGCGGTGGGGACACCATGTTTTCATGGTGTCCCCTTGTGTCAGACACCATGTTTTCATGGTGTCCCCTTCCGTCAGACACCATGTTCTGACGGTGTCCCCTTCCGTCACGACCGGACCGCGTTTACGGCGTGTCGATGCGGACCGCGGTGCGGCCGATCTCGGGCGACTGGTAGGTGAGCACCCCCAGGTACTTCGTGCCCGCCGCGAGCCCGCTCCAGCTCACGTCGACGTTCCCGCTCGCGCCCGTCGTCGCGGTCGCCGGGGCCGTCACGGTCAGGTTGCCGGTGGCGGCTCCCGCGCTCCAGGTGAACAGCGTGTAGTTCGCGTCCGGGCCGTCGGTGTTGAACCCGTGCACGAACACGGTGTACGTGCCCGCGGCCGGATTGTTCAGGCTCACCTCTTCAGAAGCGGTGGGGCCGCCGCTGGCGCCGACCAGCGCGCCAGCCGAGTTGTACACGTAGAGGTCGAGGTCGTCGTTGCCGTCCGTTTCGCCGTCGAACAAGGCCACACGGAAGAGCGAAGTACCGGCGGGGACCAGCACCGCGTGCGCGGTGAATCCCTTGTTCCCGGTGGGGTTCGCCGTGTTGAAGTTGTCGTCCGGATCGTCGAGGACGTGGCCGGTCTGCTTGCTGGCGGGCACCAACCCGTGCGGGACGGTCGCGAACGCGCCCGTGAACCCGAACCTCGCCTGGAACCTGGTCGACCCGTTTGCGCCGGTCCCGGAGACCTGCGCCGGAACCGCGAGGGCCACCGGCCGGACGACGATCGGGCTCCGCGCGCCGTGCCCGGAACCGTCGCTCCAGGTCAGCGATCCGAACTGGAACCCGTTGGGGAAGTTAGCGAACGCGGCCGTGGTCCGGGTGATGGTCACGCTGTAGCTCGCCGACTGGCCGCTGCGCAGCGTCAGCGAGGTCGGATTCACTGACACCGTGAAGCCCGGCGGCGCGCTCACCGCGACCGTGTACGTGCCGGCGGACCCGACGTTGGTCACCGTCCGCGTGACCGTCTGCACGCCGGCCAGGTCGCCCACCGCGATCGATGCCTGGTTCAGGTCGCTGGGGTCGATCACGTTGGCGCAGCCGGTCAGCTGGCCCGTCCCGCAGATGAACGAGACCCACTCGTTGAACCCGTGATCGTAGACGAGGCCGGGATCGGCCGCCGCGTTCGGCTTCACGTGCCCGGCGCCCTCCGCGAACGGGCTCGCGCTCGATCCGGTGCCCAGGATGTGCGTCGCGGTCGTCATCAGCGCCGACTTGATCATCATCGGCGACCAGTCCGGGTGCCGCTGCTTGAGGAGCGCGCCGAGACCCGCCACGTGCGGGCTGGACATCGAGGTGCCGCTGAGGAAGTCGAACAGACGGCCGCCGTCGCCCGCGGGCGAGACGCCGGCCAGGACGTCGACGCCGGGTGCGGTGAGGTCCGGCTTGAGGATGTCACCCCGGGTCCCCAGGATGGGTCCCCGCGAGGAGAACCCGGCGATGACGGGCGCCGGGACGCTGCCCGGGATGTTGCCGGCCAGCTTCGCGGTGGCAGCCGCCCCGGTCGCATCGATGTACGCCTTGATGGCCACGCCGTCGGCAATCTCCACGTGCACGCTGGGCACGTGGTGCAGGTCGGCGTTCACGCCGGTGGTCGGCGCGATGTTCCGCAGGATCATCCCCGCCCCGCCGGCCTGCTGCACGGCGAGGCTCTTGTCGACGCGCGCATTGATGCCACGGTCGCAGAGGACGATCTTGCCCGCGGCCTTCGCGGGATCGAGATGCCCGACGAAGCAGAGCGCGACGCGCGTGGCGAACGGGGCCGAGGTGTTGGTGGGAGTCGGATCCGTCGCCACGCCGACCGAGCTGGAGTGCACGAGCGGAAGAGTCGCGGTGCCGGCGGTCAGCGACGCGCCGGAGAAATGCGCTGCGTTGCCGAGGTCGACGGTGCCGCCGAAGAAGCGGTCGTGCGTGCTGGCGGCGACGGTAGTGAGCCAGGGACCCGGGCTGGCGACGGTGGCCGAGGTCGGGCCGCTGTTGCCCCCAGACGCGGCGACGAACACGCCGGCCTGCGCCGCGAAGAGGAAAGCCACCTGCACCTGGTCGAGGAAGTTCGTCTGCGTGGCGCCGATGGAGTGGTTGAGGACGTCGACGCCGTCCGCGACCGCCTGGTCGATGGCGGCCGCGCGGTCGGAGCCGAAGCACGAGGCCAGCTGTCCGGGCGCCCTCCAGCACGTCTTGTACGCGGCGATGCGCGCGCGCGGCGCCATCCCGCTCATCTGGCCCAGCGAGATGCCGTCGACGACCACCGGCACTCCGTGATTGCCGCCGGCCGTGGTGGCAGTGTGCGTGCCGTGGCTGTCGGAGTCGCGGCAGGAGAGGTACTCGGTGGGGTCGAGGTTCTCCACGCCGAATCCCTGCACGTAGAACTGGCAGCCGATCAGCTTCTGGTTGCAATTCGAGGCGTTGAAATCCTGCCCGGGAACGCACTTGCCGTGCCACCCGGGGATCTGGTGGTAGTCGAGCTTGCCGGGCACGCCGTTCGCGTTCGTTCCCGTCCGGTCGGAGAAGCTGGGGTGCTCGGGCCACACGCCCGTGTCGATGTCGCCGATGACGACGTCCTCGCCGGCGCTCTCGAATCCGCCGAGCTGGCTCCACAGGCCGCCTGGGTCGGTGAGGCCGAGGAACCTGGGCGTCGTCAGCGTGTCGACGGGGACCGCCACGTCGGGTTCGACGGCGACGACCCCGGGCGTAGCGGCGAGCTTCGCCGCCTGGTCCGCGGTGAGCTGCGCGGCGAAGCCGTTCAGCGCGTAGCGGTAGTCGTAGAGCTTGCGGCCGCCGCCAACGCTGGACAGC
>JBJMQJ010000208.1:0-3643 GCA_045802765.1 Myxococcales bacterium | reverse complement strand
GCTCCGCACCGACGCCTGTGCACTAGCCCGAAGACGCCGCGGATCAGGACCTCGGGATCAACCGCGAAGCGCGCGATGAGCGCGAAGGTTCCCGTGCAAAACCTGGGCTTGCCCCGGTTCGGTGGACACCGGGTTAGGCTGCGTTCCTCTCGTACTCCTCTGGACTGCGGTAGCCCAGCGCCGAGTGTAAGCGACGCCGGTTGTAGAAGGTTTCGAGATAGTCGAAAAGCGCTGCACGCGCCTCTTCACGAGTGGTGAAGTGGCTGCGGTGGACGAGCTCGATCTTGAGTGAGCTGAAGAAGCTTTCGACGACGGCGTTGTCCCAGCAGTTGCCCTTGCGGCTCATGCTGGCGACGATGCCGCGCTGCTCGAGGAGCTGGCGGTACTCCTCGCAGGTGTATTGCAGACCCCGGTCTGAGTGGTGCAGGAGGCCCGGTGCGGGGTCGCGAGCGGCGACCGCCATCTCCAATGCGCCCAAGGCCAGCCTCGAGTCGATGCGGTGGCTCATGCTCCAGCCGACGATCCGGCGCGAGAAGAGGTCCATCACCACGGCGAGGAAGAGCCAGCCCTGGTCTGTCTGCACGTAGGTGATGTCGCTTGCCCAGACGAGGTCTGGTGCGGCAGCCTCGAACCGGCGCTCCAGGACATTCGGCGCCGGCGCGTACTGGTGGTCAGAGTCCGTGGTGCAGATGAAGCGACGGCGCTTGCGGGCCTGCAAGCGCTCGCTCCTCATCAACCGGGCGATCCGGTGCCGCCCTCCGGAGACCCCGACGGCTCGCAGCTCTCGGTAGATCCGAGGGCTCCCATAGTTGTGCCGGCTCGCAGCGAACACGTCGTGGATGTGGACGACTAGCCGCCTGTCGTCGCGCCGACGCTGCGACTCGGGCCGCCCCAGCCAGGCGTAGTACCCGCTCCGCGACACCTCGAGCATCCGGCACATGAAGCTCAGAGGAAAATGGGCCTTCTCCACCCGCATGAAGGCGAACTTCACTGCTGGTGCTTGGCGAAGAAGGCCGCTGCTTTTTTTAGGAAGTCCCTTTCCATCCGCAGCTGCTCGTTCTCACGCCGCAGCTTCGCCAGCTCGCCCAGCTCGGGCGTACTCGCTTCCTTCTTCTCAGCCTTCTTGACCCACTGGTGGAGCGTAGACAGCGGCAGTCCAAGGTCCCTAGCTACATCGCTGAGCGTCGATTCGCTCTCACGAGCCAGCTTCACCGCCTGGGCCTTGAACTCGGCTGTGAACCGCTTCTGCTTGGCCATGGTGACATCCTCTTCCGTATCGAGGGTGTCCACCAATTCGGGGCAAGCTCAAAGATCTCCGTGAACTCCGTGTGCTCCGTGGTGCGGTTTGCTTTGTCAGTCATCCGGCGTGGGGCTGGGTCACCACGACCAGCGTTCCGGCGGAGACGCCGTACTTCTCCAAGGCGCCGACTTCCTGGATGACGGACTTGGGCGTGCGCGCGCCGCGCAGCAGATCGGAATAGGCAGAGACGACTTGCTTCGTCTCGGCCGTATTTTCGCGCACCAGCTCCACCCGGAAGCGGCGGACGCCTAGCCGGAGCAGGGTCGGAAAGCACGAGGCGGCGCTCTGCGCCCGCGCGTTGAACACCGTATTGCGGCAGCCGACGTCGACGATTACCGGGTGCTCGAGGCCGGTCCCGTCGCGCAGCTGGATGAGGTGCTTCTCGCAAGGCCGCCCGCAATCGCGGAAGTCGCGGCCGTTCGAGAGCAGGTGCGAGTAGACGCAGTGCTCGTTGTGGAAGAGCGGCAGGTGCTGGTGGATGGTCACCTCGAGGCGATGGGCCGGAACGCCTGCGCACAGGTCCTCGAGCTGCGAGAGGTCGAGGTCGTACGCCGGCGTGAGCGTGGTGAGACCGAGCCCGAGCAGCGTGCGCGCCGTGACGGCGTTCGTCGCATTGAGGGAGAAGTCGCCGTGTACCGTGAAGCCGTCGGGCCGCCCGCGCCGGAAGTGCTCCAGGGCGCCGAGATGGCGCGCCAGGATCCCGTCCGGCCGGAGCCGCTCGAACCTCCGGTCGTAGCCTTCCTCGCCGGGCTTCTGCACTCTGGGTGTCGCGATCACGCCGCGCAGACCCGCGGCGCGCACCTGCTCCACGGCGATGCCCAGCCCGACCAGCTCCATGAAGTCCAGCTCGAGCTCGCGGATGCCGAGGCGGGGCGCAAGCTCCAGCGCGGCGCCGACCTGCTCGAGCGTGCGCAGCAGCGGAACCAGGACCGGAGCGCCGGGCGGGTCGCCGCGGGCGAGCGGCGGCGCAATCTCGTCCGCCGCGTGGCCCGACGTGACCTGCCGCGCCGGCTGGGGCGGCGGCGCCAGCGAGAGGGCGTCGGTCAGCGCGCGGCGGACCCGTTTCAGCTCGGACGGAGGCAGCGCCAGCGCGCCTTCCAGCTCCAGCGTCAGCTTGCGCAGCGCGAACCCCGTTTCGCCGAACGCGCACAGCTTCTCGCGCAGGAGCCCCTCGTCGAGCGGCCGGTGCTCGGCGGCCGCGAGCGGCATCGAGCTCCGCGCGCGCGCCTCGCGGCCCAGGTCGTCGCGAACCGTGACCACCAGCGGCTGCCCCACGGCGCCGCGGACGGCGACGCAGACGCCCACCTTCCGCTCGCCCGCGGCGAGGTGCTTCATCCGCCGGGTCAGCTCCGCGTCCTTCGCCTTCCACACCACGTCGCCCACCCGGACCAGGCGGAGGTCGAGCGTGCTCTCCCCGGGGCCGCCGAACACCAGCTTCCACAGCCCGGAGCCGAGCACGTCGCAGGCGTGCAGGCCGCCGCGGGGCTCGTCGTCCTCGGGCTTGCCCTGGTCGAAGAGGATGCGGTCGCCGGCGATGAGCTGGGGAGCGCCCGATTCGGGGCGCACGAGCACGTGGCGCGCCCGGGCATGGACCTCCTCCACGCGCCCGACCAGGATGCCGCGGTGGCCGGGGTAGAGGCCGTGCACCAGCTCCTGGTGATCCGATCCGGTGAGGAACCCGTGGCTGAAGCTGCGCGAGAAGCTGTAGCGCAGCTCCTCCTCGTCCCGCCGGGTGAGAGGGTACGCGCGCCCTTCCACGGCGGCGTCGAGGGCGCGCCGGTACTTCTCGACCACGTTGGCGACGTACTCGGGGCCCTTCATCCGCCCTTCGATCTTGAAGCACGACACGCCCGCTTCGATGAGCTGCGGCAACAGGTCGTAGGCGGCCAGGTCGCGCGGGCTGAGCAGGTACCTGAGCTGCTCGTTTCCACGAGCCGTGACGTCCCCGCCGTCCACCACCAGGTCGTAGGGCAGCCTGCAGCTCTGCGCGCATTGGCCCCGGTTGGCGCTGCGGTGCTGCAGGGCTTCGCTCGTCAGGCATTGCCCGGACCAGCTCACGCATAACGCGCCGTGCACGAAGCACTCCAGCTCCAGATCGGTCCCGGCGGCGAGCGCGCGGATCTCGTCGAGGGACAGCTCGCGGGGCAGCACGATGCGCGTGACTCCCAGCTCGCGCGCGATCGCGGCGCCCTCGGCGCTCGACACCGTCATCTGCGTCGAGGCGTGGAGCGGCAGCTCGGGGCACACCGCGCGCGCCAGGCGGGCCGCGCCGAGATCCTGCACGAGGATGGCGTCCGCTCCAGCACGGGCGATCGCCGCCAGCGCCTGCTCGGCGACGGGCAG
>JBJMQJ010000207.1:0-6821 GCA_045802765.1 Myxococcales bacterium | reverse complement strand
GCAGCAGCAAGCCGAGGGGAACGTCGCCACGGTGCGCGGCGCGCTGGCCACTTCGCTGGGCGTCTCGGCCACGCTGCCGGTCGACGTTTCCGACCTGCCCGAGCGGCTCGAGGTGAAGCCCCTGGGGGAGGCGGTCGACAAGCTGATCGAGCGCGCCGAGTCGCAGCGACCTGATCTGGCCCGCGCGCGCGCCCAGGCACTGGCTGTCGCGAGCCGCGCCGACTCCATCCGGGCCCGCGGGTTGCCCAAGCTCGTCCTGGGAGCGAACGGGGCGCGCAACTACTACCTCGACGAACCCTGGGTGCACGGGGACAACTACAGCGCGGCAGTGACCCTCCAGATCCCGGTGTTCAATGGGTTCAAGGACACTTCCGACCTCCTGCAGGCGCGGGAACAAGCCAAGGCGGCCCAGGCCGATGCGGAGACCCTCGAGCAGCAAGTCATCCTCCAGGTGTGGACCAGCTATCAGGCGGTGAAGACGGCGGAGAAGCGCGTCGGCTCCGCCCAGGATCTTCTCGCGGCCGCGCAGCAATCGGCGGAAGTGGCGCAGGGCCGCTACAAGGCAGGCGTGGGAAGCATCCTCGATCTGCTCACCGCGCAGTCGGCGCTTGCCAACGCCCGCGCGCAGGACGTCCAGGCGAGGGCCAACTGGCTGCTGGCCATCGCCAGCCTCGCGCACGACACCGGGACCCTGCTACCCCCCGGCGCGGAGGCGCAATGAGGAAGCTCCTCGTGCTCGTCGCGCTGATGGCCGCTTGCAAGCGCGGCGCCCAGCAGCAAGGCCCGCAGCAGGGCGAAGGAGTGCCGGTCACCGTCGCGCACGTGGAGAAGAAGACGGTCCCCCAGCAAGTCTCCGCCATCGGGACCGTGGAGCCGATGCATACGGTGCAGGTGCGCTCGCTGGTCGGGGGCACGCTGGTCGGCGTGCATTTCCAGGAAGGCCAGGAGGTGGGCAAGGGCGACCTGCTCTTCACCATCGACGCGCGCCCGTACCAGGCGGCGCTGGTGCAGGCGCAGAGCGCCGTGCTGCGCGACCGGGCGAAGATGCTCGATGCCGAGGCGACCGCGCGCCGCTACGAGGACCTGGCGAAGAAGGAATACGTCACGCAGCAGCAAGCCGAGAGCGCGCGGGCGGACGCGGCCTCCCTCAAGGCGACCGTCTCGGCAGACGAGGCCGCCGTGGAGCAGGCCAAGCTGAACCTCGCCTATTGCGCCATCCGCTCGCCGGTCAGCGGGCGCACCGGGAGCGTCCTGGTGCACGCCGGCAACGTGATCAAGGCGAACGACGCGGCGCTGGTGGTCATCGATCAGATGCAGCCGATCTACGTCTCGTTCGCGGTGCCCGAGCGGGTGCTGCCGCAGATCCGCGCGCGCCAGGGCGAGAAGCTTCCGGTGGCGGCGCGGCTCTCCGATCAGAAGCCGGGCGAGGTGCCGGAGTCGAGCGCCATCCGCGGAGAGGCGGCGCAAGGCGTGCTCACCTTCGTGGACAATGCGGTGAACAGCGTCACCGGGACCATCCTCCTCAAGGCGACGTTCGAGAACAAGGATGAGACCTTGTGGCCGGGCTCCTTCGCGGTGGCGACGGTGACGCTGGGAGAGATCCGCGACGCCACGGTCGCGCCGAGCCAGGCGGTACAGCGCGGGCAGCAGGGCCAGTACGTGTTCGTGGTGAAGCAGGACGGCACCGTCGAGTCGCGGCCGGTGGTCGTGGCCGTCCAGGACGAGCGGATGGCGGTGATCGAGAAAGGTCTCGCGCCGGGCGAAGTGGTGGTCACCGACGGGCAGCTCCGCCTCGCGCCCGGAGCGCGCGTGCAGGTCAAGGCGGCGGGCGGCGCGGCAGGGAGCGGGACATGAACATCTCCGAGCCATTCATCAAGCGGCCGGTGATGACCACGCTCGTCATGACGGGAATCCTGCTCTTCGGCATCCAGGCGTACCGGCTGCTGCCCGTGTCCGACCTGCCCAACGTGGACTTCCCCACCATCCTCGTCGGCGCGGCGCTCCCCGGGGCGTCCCCGGAGACGATGGCCAGCGCGGTGGCCACGCCGCTCGAGCGGCAGTTCACCACCATCGCCGGGCTGGACTCGATGACGTCCACGAACCAGCTCGGAAGCACGACCATCACGCTGCAGTTCAGCCTGGAGCGCAGCATCGACGCCGCCGCGCAGGACGTGCAGGCGGCCATCGCGCAAGCCCAGCGGCAGCTCCCGCCGGAGATGCCGACGCCTCCCTCGTACCAGAAGGTGAACCCGGCCGATCAGCCGATCCTCTACCTGGCGCTCACCTCGCCCACGCTGCCGCTCTCCGCAATCGACGAGTACGCGACCACTTTCATCGCGCAGCGCATCTCGACGATCAGCGGCGTGGCGCAGGTGCAGGTGTTCGGCTCGCAGAAGTTCGCGGTGCGCATCCAGGCCGACCCGCGCGCGCTGGCCGCGCGGCAGATCGGCATCAACGAGCTGTCCGCCGCGGTGCAGGCGAACAACGTGAACCTGCCCACCGGCACTTTGTGGGGACCGCACACCGCGTACACGGTGCAGGCCAACGGGCAGCTGCAGGAGGCGAAGGGGTACCAGAACATCATCGTCGCCTTCCGCGACGGCCGGCCGGTGCGGCTGACCGAGGTGGCGCAGGCGCAGGACAGCGTGGAGAACGACAAGACCGCCGCCTGGTTCATCGACGAGCGCGCCGTGGTGCTCGCCATCCAGAAGCAGCCCGGAACGAACACGGTCGCGGTCGCCGATTCGGTGAAGAAGCTGCTCCCGGTGATCGGCCAGCAGCTCCCGGCCTCGCTCTCGCTGCACGTCATGTTCGACCGTTCCGACTCGATCCGCGCCTCGGTGAACGACGTGAAGTTCACCCTGCTCCTCACCCTGTTCCTGGTCGTGCTGGTGATCTTCCTCTTCCTGCGCAACGTGTCGGCGACCGCCATCCCCAGCGTGGCGCTGCCCATGTCGATCGTCGGGACGTTCGTCGTCATGTACCTGCTCGGGTACAGCCTCGACAATCTGTCCTTGATGGCGCTGACGCTCTCGGTGGGCTTCGTGGTCGACGACGCGATCGTCATGCTGGAGAACATCGTCCGGCACATGGAGATGGGCGAGGGGATCCTCGAGGCCGCCTACAACGGCTCGCGCGAGATCGCCTTCACCATCGTGTCCATGACCATCTCGCTCGCGGCGGTGTTCATCCCGGTCCTCTTCATGGGCGGGATCGTCGGCCGCCTCTTCCACGAGTTCGCCGTCACCATCGGCGCCGCGATCCTCGTCTCCGGATTCGTCTCGCTGACGCTCACCCCGATGCTGGGCAGCCGGTTCCTGCGCCACCAGAAGAAAGAGCACGGCAAGGCGTACCTGGCTCTGGAGCGCGGGTTCGACGCCATGCTGCACGTCTACGAGCGCGGCCTGAAATGGTCGCTCGGCCACCGGCGCTCGGTGATGGTCTTCTCGCTGCTCGTCTTCCTCGCGATGGTCCCGCTCTTCATGATCGTGCCCAAGGGATTCATGCCCAGCGAGGACATGGGCGGCGTCTTCGGCATCACCGAGGCGCGCGAAGGGATTTCCTTCCGCTCGCTGGTCGACCACCAGCTGCAGGTGAACCGCGTCGTCAAGCAAGACGCGAACGTGGAGTCGTTCTTCTCCAGCGCCGGATCGCGCGGAGGTGCGGGCGGCAACCAGGGATTCATCTTCATCCGCTTGAAGCCGCGCGACCAGCGCAGCCTCTCGGCCGACCAGATCGTGCAGGAGCTGCGGCCCAAGCTCATGCGCGAAGTCATCGGGATGAACACGTTCCTGCAGCCGCTGCAGCCGATCCGCATCGGCGGGACGCTGACGAAGAGCCTCTACCAGTTCACCTTGCAGGACGCCGACACCAAGGAGCTGTACCGCGCCGCTCCCGAGATGGAGGCGCGCATGCGGCAGCTGCCCGGCCTGCAGGACGTGACGACCGACCTGCTCATCCGCAACCCGCAGGTCAACGTGGACATCGACCGGGACAAGGCAGCCTCGCAGGGCATCACCCCCCAGGCGATCGAGGACGCGCTCTACACGGCGTACGGCTCGCGCCAGGTCTCGACCATCTACGCGCCCAACAACGAGTACCAGGTGATCCTGGAGCTGGCGCCGCAGTTCCAGGGCGATCCGGGCGCGATGGCCATGCTGTACATCCGCTCTTCGACGGGGCAGCTCGTCCCGCTCAGCTCGGTGGCGACGTTGAAGAGCACGGTCGGGCCGCTCTCGGTGAACCACCTGGGGCAATTGCCCGCGGTGAACATCTCCTTCAACCTGAAGCCCGGCGTCTCTCTGGGCGACGCGGTCACCGCGGTGAACCGGCTGGCCCGCCAGACGCTGCCCGCCACGGTGAGCACCAGCTTCCAGGGCACGGCGCAGGCCTTCCAGTCGTCGCAGCAGGGCCTGGGTGTCCTGCTGCTCATGGCCATCCTCGTCATCTACCTGGTGCTCGGGATCCTCTACGAAAGCTTCATCCATCCCATCACCATCTTGTCCGCGCTGCCGCTGGCCGGATTCGGCGCGCTCGTCACGCTGCTCATCTTCCGCGTCGAGCTGTCCATCTACGCGTTCGTCGGCATCATCATGCTGGTCGGCCTGGTGAAGAAGAACGGCATCATGATGGTCGATTTCGCCATCGAGGCGCAGCGCGCCGGAAAGAGCGCGGCCGAGGCCATCTACGAGGCCTGCGTGGTTCGCTTCCGGCCCATCATGATGACCACCATGGCGGCGCTGGTCGGCACGCTTCCCATCGCCATGGGCTACGGCGCGGGCGCGGAGTCGCGGCGGCCGCTCGGCCTGGCGGTCGTCGGCGGGCTGCTCTTCTCGCAGATGCTCACGCTGTTCGTGACGCCCGTGACCTACACGTACATGGAGCAATTCCGCGCGTGGGCGGCGCGGCGCGGCGCCAAGCCGGAGCACCCGCCGGTGGTCGTTCCCTCACCGTGAGATGAGCCGGCTCACCTCGTCCTGCGTGAAGCCGAACAGGCGGCGCAGGATGCGGAGGACGCGGAACTCCTCGGGCGCGATCACGCCGTCCGCCTCCAGGATGCGCACGCAGCAGACGAAGGCCAGCTCCTGGTCCTCGCGCGTCTGCAGCGGGCCGGCGATCTGCGCCACCGCCGCGTCGATCCCGAGCTCGTCCAGCGCGCGCTTGGCGGCCTCGGCGAGACCGCGTCGGTCCTCCAACGCGGCGAGCTCCGGCACCTCGTCCAGGATGAGCTGCTCCATTGCGATCTCAGGAGCCACGATGCGCCCGTCCGCCCAAGCGGTCAGGACCAAGAGGCCGTGGATGCTGCGGACTCGCTGCTCGTGCACGGCCGCAGGGTACGCCAACGCGCGGCGCGCCGGTACTCGCCTGCCCTTGCGGACGCTCGTGGGCCTCCCAACGTTCGAAGGCGCGGAGGCTGCGCATGTCTCCTCGTCTGGCCCTCCCGATCGGCACCTTGGCGTTCACGCTGGCGCTCGTCCGCTGCGGGTCGAGCGCCGTGGCGCCATCGATCGGACCGCCCGTCCCAGACGGAGGTACCGACGCAGGCGCTGGATCGGGCGGCGCCCCCGACGCGGGCGCCGGTGCCGACGTTGGTGTCGGTGATCCTGATGGCGGGCGGGCGGACGCAGGGCCGGGCACCGACGCAGGGTCGAGCACCGACGGCGGACAAGGCGGGCAGGACGGCGGCTTGCCCGACGATGCCGGGAGCGGTGGCCCGGACGGCGGTGGACCAGATGCGGGCCCGGCACCGGGCACGTTCCGCCTCCTCGTGCAGTTGCCCGGACCAGGGTCTGGCCAGGTCACGTCGCAGCCTCCCGGCATTGCTTGTCCCGGAACCTGCAGCGCCGACTTCCCGTCAGGGAACGTCACCCTCTCTGCCCAACCCGGCGCGGGCTCGGCGCTCGCGTACTGGGGTGGCGCGTGCAGGGGGGCGAACGCCACCTGCACGGCGTCGCTGCACGCAACTCTCGCGGCGACGCAGGAGCGCGTCGCGATCGCCGACTTCGAGCCGCCTCCTCCGGTGAGCTACTCGGTGCAGGAGATCCCGAAATCCAATCTGGTGCTCGGGGTCAACTCGGCGGGGAACGCGACAGGCGTGGGGTACGGCGGGCCCAGCCTGCTCAGCGACGCCTACTTCTTCGATGCCAGCACGGGCCGGAGCACGTTCATCTCGTTCTCTTCGCGGGAGACGTCGCATGCCCAGGGCATCAACGACCGCAACGTCATCGTCGCGAACGTGATGATGGACCGAAGCGACGGGTTCCACCTGTCCCGCACCGTGCGCTGGGAAAACGGAGCGGCGACCGACCTGGGAACGCTCGGCGGCGGCACGTGGGGATTCGGCATCAACGGTTCCAACCAGGTGGTCGGCTGGTTCGTCCGGACGGACGGCAATCAGACGTATACCCGCGCGTTCTTCCACGACGGCCAGCGCATGAGCGACCTGGGCTCGCTCGACGGAACCTGCAGCGAGGCGCACGCCGTCGATTCCGCCGGCACGGCGGTGGGAAGCTCGTGCGTCGGGACCACGCAGCACGCCGTCGTCTTCCGCCGGGGCTCGCCGATCGAGGACCTGACGCCCGACACGTTCGGGGCCGCGGACGGGATCTCGGACAGCGGGTTCATCGTCGGCCGGGCGGGCCCGGAGGGGTTCATTCGCCCTCCCGGCGGATCGCGGCAGTCGGTAGGAGCGCTCCCCGGTGGCAGCGGGAGTTGGCTGCACGCGGTCGACGATTCCGGCGTTGGAGTGGGCCTTGCCTACGTGCCCGCCTACAACCCGAAGGGTTTCCTGGAGCCGACGGAGCGCGCAGCCGTCTGGATCG
>JBJMQJ010000206.1:0-15800 GCA_045802765.1 Myxococcales bacterium | reverse complement strand
GCGAGCATCGTCGATGCGCACCCGGGTGCCGGAGAGATCTCCTCCGCGCCACGGGTCCAGATCGCGCACCGAGGCGTCGAGGGAAACATCGCCCCGGAGGGTCATCCCGTGGATGCGAGCCCGCCCTGCCGCGAGCGAGGCCCGTACCCAGCCAGAGAGGCGCGACGGCGGGCCGGCGAGATGGGCGGCGAATGCGCCGTGCCCCCCGTCCACCCGACCCGCGGAGAGGCCCAGCGATGTCGCCAGGCTGCCGGCCTCGAAAACCCGCCCACCGCGCACGTCGATGGTGGCCCGGCGCGCATCGAGCGGAGCTCCGAGATCGGGCGCATCGCCTTCGAGATCGACCCGCGTGAGCGACACGCGCGCTGGGGGGCGTTCGCGCGGGCCGGCGGAGGCGTCGCGCGCTTCGATCCGCAGCCGTGCCGATCCGCCCTCGCGGGCTTCGAACGATGCGGACAGGAGCCGCACCGACGCGTCCAGAGGTCCCGCGCGCGCCGCCGTGCCCGCAACCTCGGCCGCGGCCTCGCTGCCTGGTTGCACGACGCCGCGCTCGATGCGCGCGCGGAAGCGCAGCGGCCCTTTGCCGCCGCGCAGAGGAACACCGACCGCCGGGGAGAGGAACGCAACACCAGAGAGTCGGCCAGCGCCGTCGGCCTGCAGATCGAATCCGCCTAGAACGCGCTCCCGCGTCGCAGCACGGGGGTCGAAGGGGCCGAGCGACAGCTTCACGCGCGCCCGAAGCTGCTCCGCTACGCGCGAGCCGGCCTGGGTGAGCAGCAGGGACTCTCCCCGCAGCTCGCCGGGCGCGATCAGCACCCGCCGGAGCGGCTTCAGGTAGAACGCGCCAGCCGCCTGCGCATCTCCTTCGAGGCGCGTCCGGTCGATCCAGACGCTGCGCACGCCGCCCGCGGCGACGTCCTCGAGCCAGACGGTGAACAGGCGGTAGCGCCAGTCGGGCAGCTCGTCGTCGGGGCCTTCCTCGGCGACCGGCGCGGGCGCGAACCCCGCGACGGGGGCCAGCCCCTCGAGCAGATCCGGCGTAAGGCCCGGTGCCGGGATGCGCCTGCGCAGCGCGAAGGCCACGCCTTGCGCGCGGACCCGCGTGGCGTGGAACATCCGGTGGGGAAGCTGGTGCAGGGCGATCGTGGTGGTGACACGGTCGATGTCGAGCTGCCACTGCACGCCTCGATCCTGCGCGGTGAGACGCAGTCCTTCGACGTGCACGCGCCCGGGCCAGGCCGACCACGCTCTGCGGTACTCGAGGTGGATGGCGGGAGACTCGGCGTTGACGAGATGGCGCAAGAGCGGCGTCCAGAGGAAGATCTGCGCGCCGGCGAGGTAGAGGATCCACGCGCCGATCGCCAGCGATGCGAGCGCCGCGGCGACCCGGCGGCCTGCCCGGCGCCAACCCGATCGCCTGTCTCGCTCGGCGCCCACGGACTCGTTGACGAGATGGCGACCGCTCCGGGGCGCGGCAAGCTTTCCCGAGGAGGAAGAAGGTGCGGCGCTCGCCTGCCCGCGTGGGGTGCAACAGGGGGCGGACCCCCCGTTGACTAAACGACAGAAGAGGGCGTCTGACCGTTCGGGCGCGGAAAAGGGTTGCGAGGCGGTGGCTCTCCTCTGTATGCGCTGCCGATCCGATGGTACGTCGAATGGAGCTCACGTGAGGGACTCGAAAGCGCGGCCACCGGTCATCGGCGACGCCGAGCTCGCTTTCGAGCGTATCCGCGACTACGCCATCTTCTTCCTCGAGCCCGACGGCACCGTCGCCTCCTGGAACGAAGGCGCGCAGGCGATGAAAGGGTACGCGCCGGCCGAGATCATCGGCCAGAGCTTCTCGCGCTTCTACACGCCCGAAGATCTGCGCGCCGGCAAGCCGGCCGAGATGCTCTCGCGCGCGTTGCGGGACGGCAGGGTGGAGGACGAAGCGTGGCGCGTCCGCAAGGACGGAAGGCGCTTCTGGGCCGACGTGGTGATCACGCCGCTGCGCGATGCGGACGGCACGTTGCGCGGCTTCGTGAAGATCACGCGCGACCTCACGGCGCGCAAGCAAGCCGAGGAGGCCCTCCGGCAGTCGGAGCAGCGGATGCGCCTCATGATCGAGAGCGTGCGGGACTACGCCCTCTTCATGCTCGACACGAGCGGCAAGGTGACCAGCTGGAACCCGGGAGCAGAGCGCCTCAAGGGCTATGCGGCGCGCGAGATCATCGGACAGAGCTTCGAGCGGTTCTATCCGGAGCAGGACGTCCGCGCCGGCAAGCCCCGCCTGGAGCTGGAGATCGCCTCCCGGGACGGGCGCTTCGAGGAGGAAGGCTGGCGGGTGCGCAAGGACGGCTCCCGCTTCTGGGCGAACGTGGTGCTGAGCGCGGTCACGACCGATCGGGGAGAGCTGATCGGGTTCACCAAGGTGACCCGCGACTTGACCGAGCGGAAGCGATCCGAGGAAGTCATGATCGAGCGGACGCGGCAGCAGGCTGCCGTCGCGCAGCTCGGCTTGTTCGCGCTGGAGCAGCCCGACCTCGATGCGGTGATCGAGCGCGCGGTCAAGATCGTCCGCGAGACGATGGGGACGGAGCTCGTCTCCGTGCTCGAGCTGTCGGAGGATGGAGAGTCCCTCGTCCTGCGGGCGGGCTGTGGCCTGGGGGCGATCGCGGGACGCGTGCCGGTCGAGCGGGGCTCCTCGGCGCAGGCGCCGGCCGGGCACACCCTGGCCAGCGCCGAAGGGACACCGCGCAATCCGTTCCGGATCGGGGCGGCTGCCGACGCGGACGGCGGCGCCAGCGGGATGACGGCGCTGATCCGCGCCCCCGGCGCTTCTCGCGACGCGTACGGCGTGATCGAGGCGCACAGCCGCGCCGAGCGCCGGTTTCGCGAAGACGACATGAACTTCCTCCAGGCGGTCGCCAACGTGATCTCCGTGGCCCTCGAGCGGCGGAGCATGGAGGAGCAAGTCCGCACCGCGGAGCAGAAGGCAGTCGAGGAGCGCGCCCGCGCCACGCAGGTCCGGGAGGCGCTCCGTGAGCGGGACGAGTTCATCTCGGTCGCCGCGCACGAGCTGCGCACTCCGCTCACCGCGCTCCAGCTCAAGCTGCAGGGCGTGGAGCGCGGGCTCAAGGCGGGAACGCAACCGGCCGCGGCGGGCACCACCGTCAGTGCACGGGTGGACGGCGCGCTCCGCCAGACCGAACGGCTCTCGCTCCTCGTCGAGCGGCTGCTGGACGTGACGCGCATCGCCGCGGGCCGGCTGGACCTGGCTCCCGAGCCCTTCGATCTGTCGGCGTTGGTGCGGCAGGTGGTGGACGATTTTCGCGAGCCCGCCGCGCAAGTCGCTTCCGAGCTGCGGTTGGACGCGCCGCAAGCGCTGGAAGGCTGCTGGGACCGCTTGCGCCTCGAACAGGTCCTGGTGAACCTCCTTTCGAACGCCGTGAAGTACGGCGGCGGTCACCCCGTCACGGTGCGCATGGAGCGGGTCGCCGACCGGGTCCGGATCGCCGTCGTGGACGGAGGCATCGGCATCGCACCGGCGGATCTGCCGCGCATCTTCACGCGGTTCCAGCGCGCCGCGCCGGTGCGCAACTACGGCGGTCTGGGGCTCGGCCTCTACATCGCGAAGCACATCGTCGAGGCGCACGGCGGCCGGATCGAAGTGTCCAGCCAGCCGGATCACGGGTCCACGTTCGTCGTCGATCTGCCAGTCGTCGCGGTGCAGGCGGCGGGTGCGAAGCAGGGTGGGGCGCGGGTGCGGGCATGACGGCGCGGAGCTGTGGAAGGACAGTCATGGTGGTGGAGGACGACGTCGACGTGCGCGAGGCGATCGCCGAGGTCCTCTCCGACTGCCAATACAAGCCGGTGCATGCGTCGAACGGCGCGGAGGCGTTGGAGCGCTTGCGCGCCGCCGACGTCCGGCCCTGCGTCATCCTGCTGGACGTCATGATGCCGACGATGGACGGGTGGCAATTCCGCGCCGCGCAGAAGAGCGATCCGTCGGTGAGCGACATTCCCGTCATAGTGCTCAGCGCCCATGCGAACGGCAGCGAGGCGGCGGAGAAGATGGACGCCGCGGGCTACCTGTGCAAGCCGGTCTCGCTCGAGAGCCTGGTCAGCGTGGTGGAGCGCTTCTGCGTGGTCGAGCAGGGATAGCCTCGCGGGGGTTCGCGCGGCAGGAGGTGGAGATGGAAGACACCGGGGCCGGCCGGAGGCGCAGGAGGCGCACGCGGCGGCGCGCGGCGGTCCTCGCGCTCGGCGTCCTGGCGTCGTGCGCGCATGCGTCGATCCGCGAGGTCGGCCAGTGCGACCAGGTCCCCGCCGAGCAGCGGGTCGCGTGCGCGGCCTGCACGGTGAAGAACCAGGCGGGAGGCTGGATCGGCGACTACGAATACCGGCCCGACAACGATCCATCCGACCGGTGCGTGCGGGTGAAATAGGACCGCTGCTCAGCGCTCCGCGACGCCGAGCTCCCCGTACAGCTCGGCCGGGCGGTAGACGATCCCGTCCTTCACCACCAGCGCGGTGTTCCGCACGGCCGAGATGTCCGCCGCGGGATCGCCCTCCACCAGCGCCAGGTCGGCGAGCTTGCCCGGCTCGACCGTTCCCAGCTCGTGGTCGAGATGCATGATCCGCGCTGCCCCGTAGGTCGCGAGCTGCAGCACCTGCGGCGCGGGGATCCCCGCCTGCGCGTCCAGCTCCAGCTCGCGGTGGAGCGCGAAGCCGGCGAGCGCGTCGGTCCCCGCCTCGATGGGCACTCCGGCCGCCCACATCTCGTGCACCAGCGCCAAGGCCTTTTCCCACGACTTGCGGTAGCGCTCGTCCATCCCCGGCGGCACCGGCAAGCTGCCCGCCATGAACCCGCGCCGCACCTGCACCGGCAGGCGGTGCGCCACCTTGGCGACGCCGACCGCGATGGTGCCGGGCCGGTCCAAGAAGAGCGACTCGAACGCGCCCAGCGTCGGGTCGAGCGAAGTGCCCCGCTTCTTGAGGAGATCGATGAACGCGCGCACTTCCGGCGAGGCGAGATCCAGGTCGGCCCCGCGGCGAGCCGGCTCGAGGAAGCGCGCCGGCGTTCGCGTCTCCTTCACGTCGGGCATGAAGTTCAGCAGCAGGAAGTTGACGTGCTGGATCTCGTCGTACCCCAGCTCGACGCACTCCGCCGCCGTCAAGTTCGCTGGGACGTGCCCGCTGACGCGCAACCCCTTCTTGTGCGCCTCCTCCGCGATCGGGCGCACCAATTCGGGGGCGATCGAGCTGTAGAGCTTGATCTGCACGTACCCGAGGCTCTTGTACTTGTCGACCCAGGCCCGCCCTTGCTCGGCGGTCGAGACGAGCACCTTGGTGGGTCCCTGATACGGGCCGGGGCCGTCCATGAAACCGGCCATGACGATCCGCGTCCCGAGCTCGGTCCCCTGATCGATGCGCTTCCTGCGGGCGAGCAGGTCGTCGATGTCGTTGGCGAGGTCGCGAACGGTGGTGACGCCCGCCGCGAGGTTCAAGAGACCATCGTTCCCGCTGACGTGCGCGTGCATGTCCCACAGGCCCGGAATGAGGGTCTTCCCTCGAGACTCGATCACCTCGGCCCCGGCCGGCGGCGCGCCGGTGGGCGCCACCGACAGGATGCGGTTTCCCTCGATGGCGACGTCCTGGCGCGGCACCATGCTCGCCGTCCGCGCGTCGAAGACGTTCGCGTCGTGGAACACGAGGGTGCCGCGCGGCCGGTGCGAGAGCCGCCCCGCCTGCTCGCGCGCGCGCCGCTGCTCCGCCTGCTGCTGCGCCTCGAGCAGTGCGGGCATGGCGCCTTCCCAACCTTCGCGGACGACGGCCTGCCACACGCCCGCGACGGCGAACAGCTCGCGCCGCTCGTCCAGCCACAGATAGCTGGGCGAGAAGTCGAGGCCGGTGAGCGCGTAGAGCGTCAGCTTCCGCGTCTTCCCGCGGGTCCGGATGGGGCGTTCCAGCACGCGCGCGATGCGCGCCTCGCCGTCGGGGAGCAGCGCGAGCTTCCCGCCGTTCCGGAGGAGCGCGCGGGCAAGGAGGGCTCCGTCGGCCGGCGGCCCGTACATCGATACGTAGAACGCCGGTCCCGCGGGCCGCTTCGTGCCCTGCTCGGCCTTGCTCTTCCAAGCCGCCACGCCGGCGGCGAGCGAGAACCGCTCGCTCACCGCGTCCTTCATGTAGTCGTTCCCGTCGATCTCCTCGGATACGGGCAGCCCGTCGCGCAGCGTGAGCGCGCTGTACGTCTTCGGACCGCGCCCGCGGTCGTTGTACTGGAAGAACGCGTGCAGCGTCCCGTCCGAAGACGTCCACACGGCCTGCTGGCCCGCGGGAGCTCCCATGAGGAGCACCGTGTACCGGGTGGCGGTGGCGGGCACGTCGGACGGAAGCGCCGGCACGTTCGACGCCGCGGCGAGAAGCAAGCAGAGCACGGAAGCGATCAAGGCGGATCCCCGAGGGAGGTGGAGGCGATACGCACGACAGGGTAGCCGGATTTCGTTCCGAGGGCGTGCTACCGTCCGCGCCATGGCGCTGTTCTCCCGCCGCCTGCCGCACGTGATCACCCGCGCCGACCTGGCGCGCATGCTCGCGCCGACCTACGCGAAGGCGGCGCAGGTGGACGCGGAAGAGGCCGAGGATCGGCTGCTCCGGGCGTTCGCGAACCAGCGCATCCTCGACGAGATCTACGGGGGGCTCTCCGCGGCCCTCGCCGAGGCGAAGGGCCCGCGTACCGCCGAGGACGAGATGGTGGACAAGCTTTCCACCGGCGTCCAGGCGCGCCGCGGCCGCGTGCGCGCCGCCGAGCTGACGCCTTCGGTCTCGGCCGTGCTGGTGCTCGTCAACGTCGAGCTGGGCCAGGCGCCGGAGATGATGCGCGAGGCGATCCAGGGCGGGAAGGGGCGGGCGCTGCTCCAGGAGGGATTGAAGGCGGTGGGCGCGCACCTGGTGAAAGAGCTGGTCCGGTAGAGGAGAGGAGAACGACATGGCGGCGCGTTTCCGCAACATCTCGGTCGATCGCGAGGGGCCGATCGCGTTCATCACCATGGAGCGCCCCGAGCGGCGCAATGCG
Organism: Myxococcales bacterium; assembly: GCA_045802765.1. Classification (GTDB taxonomy): domain Bacteria; phylum Myxococcota; class Myxococcia; order Myxococcales; family 40CM-4-68-19; genus VBKO01. Next base: position 8,746 of record JBJMQJ010000206.1, on the reverse strand, counting down.
CTTTCGCTCGAGCATCTGCAGGAGCTGCTCGAGTCCTTGCGCGCCATCGGCGCGGATCGCGAGCTGCGCGTCGCGATCGTGCGCGCCAGCGGACCGGCGTTCAGCGCCGGGCACGACCTCGGCGAGATGATCGGGCGCGATGCGGCATTCTTCCAGCAGCTCTTCGCGACCTGCGCCGAGGTCATGGAGACCATCCACGCGATCCCGCAGCCCGTCATCGCCGAGGTGCAGGGGATCGCGACCGCGGCCGGATGCCAGCTGGTCGCCTCGTGCGATCTGGCGGTCGCGGCCGCGGAGGCGCGCTTCGCCACTCCCGGCGTGAAGATCGGCCTGTTCTGCACCACGCCGATGGTCGCGCTCACCCGCGCCGTCGGCGCCAAGAAGGCGATGGAGATGCTGCTCACCGGCGAACCGATCAGCGCGGCCGAGGCGCTCGCCGCGGGGCTCTTGAACCGGGTGGTTCCCGCCGCCGAGCTGCGCGGCGCCACCCGCGCGCTGGCGGACCGCATCGTCGCTTCCAGCGCGTTCGTCGTCGGCCTGGGGAAGAAGGCCTTCTACCGCCAGCTGCAGATGCCGCGGGGAGAGGCGTACGCGTACGCCTCGGAAGTGATGTGCGCGAACGCCGCGGCCGACGATGCGCAGGAGGGCATGAGCGCTTTCCTTGCGAAGCGCGCGCCCGTGTGGCGCGGCCGGTGACCAAGGGTCCGCGCCTTTCCGCAGGAGGTTCCGCCGTGCCAACCGCCGCCGTCGTCGCAATGCTCGCTGCCGCCGCTCCTTCGCAGGGAAAGGCGCCCCGGGACACCCTCGGCCTCGACGCCATCTACCCCGAGCTCGACGCGCTCTATCTCGACTTGCACAAGAGCCCCGAGCTGTCCGGCCGGGAGGAGAAGACCGCAGCCAAGCTCGCCGACCGTCTGCGGCGCCTCGGGTACGAAGTGACCACCGGAGTGGGCGGCACCGGAGTCGTCGGCGTCCTGCGCAACGGATCGGGCCCTACCGTGCTGCTGCGCACCGAGCTCGACGCGCTGCCGGTAGAGGAGAAGACGGGCCTGCCCTACGCGAGCAAGGCGACGGCGACCGACCCGGCGGGCAAGACCGTCCCGGTGATGCACGCGTGCGGCCACGACGTGCACATGGCCTCGTGGACGGGAGCGGCGGCGCTGCTCGCGCGCGCGAAGGACCGCTGGCGCGGCACGCTGGTGATGGTCGGCCAGCCGGCCGAGGAGACCGTCGCCGGCGCCAAGGCGATGCTCGCCGACCGCTTCCTGGAGCGGTTCCCCAAGCCCGACTTCTCCGTCGCCGTCCACGACAGCTCCGACCTGCCGGCGGGAAAGGTCGCCTGGATCCCCGGCTACGCGCTCGCCAACGTCGACTCGGTGGACGTGACCATCTACGGGCGCGGGGGTCACGGCGCCAAGCCGGAGACCACCGTCGACCCGGTGGTGATCGCCGCGCGCACCGTCCTGTCCTTGCAGACGCTCGTCTCGCGCGAGAAGGATCCGCTCGAGCCCGCGGTGGTGACCGTCGGCTCCATCCACGGCGGGAACAAGCACAACATCATCCCGGACGACGTCCATCTCCAGATCACGGTCCGTTCCTACACGCCGCAGGTGCGCAAGCAGCTCCTCGACGGGATCGCGCGGATTGCCAAGGCCGAGGCGGCCGCCGCCAGCGCCCCGCGCGAACCCGAGATCCGCACCAGCGAAGGCGCCAACGCGACCTTCAACGACCCCGCGGTGACGAAGCGCCTGGGCGCGATGCTCGCCCGCGAGCTGGGCCAGGACAACGTCGTCGAGGGCAAGCCGGAGATGGTTGCCGAGGACTTCGGCGAGTTCGGCAAGGCGGCCGGCGCCCCGTCGGTGCTGCTCCGCGTCGGCGCCGTGGAGCCCTCGAAGTACGAGAAGGCGAAGGCGTCGGGGACGGCGCTCCCCTCGCTGCACTCCGCTACCTTCGCTCCGGACCGGGAGCCCACCATCCGCACCGCGGCGACGGTTCTCGCGCTCTCCGCGCTCGAGCTGTTCGGGAAACCCTGAGCGGTCGTATGGCGGGGGTGTTCGCCGTCTTACATGGAGCGCCTTGCGGAACACCCGCGCGGCCCTGCTACGTCAGTCGGAGGGAGGTTCGCGCCCTGCCCAGCGCCCAGCCAGTGCCGCTCATCCGCCGCCCGGCCGTGCTGCTGGTGGACGACGCGCGCGTGGTGCTCCGCGTCGTCGAACGCGCGCTGGCCACCGCGGGATTCACCCTCTCGGTCGCCGAGAACGCCGAGCGCGCCCTGCGGCTTCTCGAGGAGCACGAGTTCGCGTGCGCCTTGATCGATCGGAACCTGGTGGGCGAAGACGGCCTCGATCTGATCAAGCAGATCCGCGAGCGCCAGCCCCGCTGCGCCTGCGTGCTGATGACCGCATACCCCTCGCTCGGCTCGGCCGTCGACGCGTTGCGCATCGGCGTGGTGGACTACATCCAGAAGCCGTCGCCCGACTTCGACGTCATCGCCGAGCGGGTCCAGAACGCCGTGCGGCTCCACCGGCGCCGCGCGGGGGAAGAGGCGCCCCGCGCGTTGGCGCGCGCGGCCGACGACCGCCGTCATGACGTCCTGGTGCGCGGCGCCGACGAGCTCGTCGCTACGCTTCGCTCGCTGCAGACCCGGATGAAGCCGGGCGCCCGCGCCGCCTTCAATCGCGCCCTGGCCGACGCGGAGGCGCACGCCGCGCTTCTGCGCGGACGCTGATCCACCCGACCCACCTGCACCTACAGAGATCGGTTTGCGGCGGATGAAATGTCGCCGCGCGCTGTGTTGCCGAAATGACGATCCGGCTGCGCGCTCGTTCGAGCGGAGGCCGGGTAGTCCGGGCACTTTCATCCGCCCACACCGAGCGAGGCGACATGCAGCGAAGAATCTTTCTCTTGATCGGGTCGGCCCTCTGCGCCGCGGCGTGCGGCAGCAGCGCTCCTCCTCTACAGGGCGCTCCTCCTCCACAGCAGTGCTCGCAGCTGGCGGGTGGGAGCGAGGTGGCCGTCGCCAACGCGAGCGGTGGCTCTCCGGCCCTCGCCCTCGACGGCAACCTGGCAACCTCCTGGAGCTGCACGAGCGCGTGCTGGATCGATCTCGACCTGGGCACCGTCCGGCAGGTGGACGCGGTGGCGATCGCCTGGGCAGGCGTGCCGGCGACCCGGTACCAGATCTCCGTGTCGGAGGATGGAGTGAGCTATGCGCCATCCAGCTCCGGTGTAGGCGCGAGCTGCCAGCGGCAGCCGCTCACCGCCGCGCAAGGCCGCTTCGTGCGGGTCGCGATCGACGCCGACGCCGCGCAGCCCGGCGTCGCGCTGGCCGAGGTGCGCGTCGACGCGAGCGACATCCCGACCGCACCCCTTCCGCCCCCGGCGGTCACACCGGCGCCGACGCCGGCGCCGGGACCGGCCGCCGACGCGTTCGGCGTGACCATGCTCTACCCATCGCGCTCGGGCGGCGAATCGTGGTCGATGCCAGCCGACCCGCGGACCGACTCGCGCTTCGATCCGCAGAATCCCATCACTCCGAACGGCGACGGGTCGTGGAAGATGAAGAGCGCCCAGGTGCGCATGGAGGTGTTCACCTCGAGCGGATACCGGAAGCCGGACACCTACGACCGCAAGATCCTGGCGGAGCGCGGCTACATGCTGGCGCCGAACGACTGGCGGAACATCGAGATGACCGGCTTCGTGCGCGTCAATTCCGCCTCGCTGTCGACCGACAACTTCGCGTGGTACGCGCGCGGAGGCCACCACAGCGCGGCGCCCATCCAGTGCGAGGGCTCCGCGTACAAGGGAGGCCTTCACTACGACGGGCGGGTGCGGTTCGAGAAGGAGTCGTGGCACGTGAGCTACCGGAACGCGGCGTACCTGCAGGCGACGAGCTCGATCATGGGCCGGTGGGTCGGGTTCAAGACCGTGCTGCGCAACGTGACGGTTTCGGGCAAGACGGCGGTGAAGATGGAGCTGTGGCTGAACGACAGCGCCGACCGCGTCACCTGGTCGAAGGTCTACGACATGACGGACGACGGATCTTTTGGAGGCGACGCGAGCTCGTGCGGCGCGAACCCCGCCGGGATGCCCATCACCTGGGGCGGCCCGATCGCCACCTTCCGCTGGGACAGCGCGGAGGACGTCGACTTCCGCTGGCTGAGCGTCCGCGAAATCCAGCCGACGCCGTAATCGGCGGGGCTGGGCTTTTCGGCGCGGCAAGCCGGGGCTCGATCCAGCGACGCAGGGCAGGCGACCCCTTGCCCTTCGTCGCCCGCCGACGCACGTTCCTTCCGCGCTCGGGGAGGGGAGGCGGCGTCGTCCGGAACCCGACAAGTCGATGAGTCGGGGCACGGGTCGAGCCGGAAGTGGCGATGGAGCTCTTGCCGGTCCAGCTCTTGTGTCTGCTCGTCCTGATGAATCGGTACGTCCTGGGTCCGTTCCTGCGCCGCGTCCGCGGAGAGGCCGTCGACCGCAAGGACTCCACGCTCGAACCCACCGTCGCCATCATCGTCCCCCTCTACAACGAGGGCGAGGGCATCTACCGCACCATCCTCAGCCTGGCGCAGCAGGACTACCCCAAGGAGAAGCTCGAGGTGGTGGTGGTGGACGACTGTTCCACTGACGACAGCTACGCCTGGGCTTCGCGGGCGGCGCAGGTCGACCGTCGCATCAGCCTCTTGCGCAACCCGGAGAACCTCGGCAAGCGCAAGGCCATCAACCGGGCAGTCCTTTCCACCAATGCCGAGATCGTCGTCTCGGTCGACTCGGACGTCGTCGCCGACCCGCGGGCGGTGCGCGAGCTCGTGGCGCGGTTCGTCAGCCCCGAGATCGCCGCCGTGGGCGGGCGCACCTTCGTCCAGGGCCAGGGCCGCAACTGGCTCACCCGCATGGTGGCGGTGAAGTTCTTCTTCTCGCAGGAGTGGCTCAAGGACCTGGAGCGCGTCTTCTGCACGGTGATGTGCCTGACCGGCTGTCTCACCGCGTACCGCCGCAAGGTCCTGCTCGAGCTGCACGACGTGCTCGAGGACCGCAACATCGCCGGCGTCGCGATCAAGTACGGCGAGGACCGCTTCCTCACCCGGCAGATCGTCAAGGCGGGCTACAAGACGGTCCTCACCCTCGATGCCTTCTGCTACACCGCCGCGCCCGACACGCTGAGCAGCTACTTCGCCCAGCAGCTGCGGTGGCGGCGCTCGAACCTGGTCGATTTCATGGGCGGGCTGACCCACGCCTGGAAGCTGCACCCGGTGGTGTGCCTGCACTACCTCTCGGTGCTCGCGCTCATCGTCGCCTATCCGGTGGTGATCCTGCACAACCTGATCACCGGCTTCTTCTGGGACGTGATCACCTTCCATCTCGGCGTGGTCGCGCTGCTCGGGCTCGTCTATCGCATCGAGACGCGCCACCTCCCCGAGTCGCAGCGCGTGCCGGCGTTCTCCTTCCTGCCCATGGCGGTGGTGATGCCGGTCAGCTACCTGCTGCTCACCCCCCTGGCGCTGTTCACCCTCGATTCGGGCAATTGGGAAACGCGCCGCGCGGCCGCGCCGGCCCCGGTCCTCTCGCCCGTTGCCGCGGCCGCATAAAGGAAAAAGGAGCAGTCATGCGGGATCGGATCGTCGCCCGGCTGAACACCGCAGCCGTCAACGCGTACAAGGTCGCCGGGATCGCGGTGCTGGTGGCGATCCTCGCCGGCCTTCTCTCGTACCTGTCGCTGCAGGGATTCTTCGTTTTCAGCCGCCGGTGGATCGCGCCGACCATCCTCTCGCCCACCGACGAGCGGGTGCTGCGCCTCTCCGTCCAGCTGGCGGAGCAGACGGCGGCGCGCGACCGGCTGGCCGGCGAGCGCCGGGAGCTGCAGGCGAAGCTCGACGACGCGGAGCGCGTCCTGGCGCAGCAGGTCATCTTCCAGCAGCAGTTCCGCACCGCCTTGCGGTTGGATCGGGCCGGCCGCGCGCAGGAGCTTTCGCTGCTGCTTTCGCTCCGCGCGAAGTACGTGGTCGCGCAGGGGGAAGTCGTCTCCGCGAACCGCGCCTACGCCGGGCTCGCCCGCACGCGCGAGGACGCGCTGCTCGCCGCCCAGATGGTGGACCGCGAGCGGTACCTCACCACCAACCACCAGCTGGCCGAGATGAGCGAGCTGGAGCTGTCGCTCGCGCAGCGCGGCATCGACATCCAGTCGCGCATCGGGCGCCTGGAGCGCGACGTGCGCTCCATCGACACCATGGCGAGGGGCGCCAAGGGGGACGCCGCGCTGAGCCTCGATCTGCTCAAGCTGCAGCAGGATTACGTCCGCTCCACCGCCGAGGTCGCCAAGGCGACGGCGGCGCGCGACAACCTGGCCGAGCAGCTGCGCATCACCGCTTCCTCGCTGGAGCGATTCGACCGCCTGGTCATGGCCATCCGGAACTCGCCGTACCTCAAGGCGATGGAGGACCACGTCACGGTCGGGTTCGTCCCGTACGACAACCTCGAGCACTCGCACGAGGGGGTGCCGCTCTATCGCTGCGCGTTCGGCCTGATCGTCTGCAGGCAGGTCGGAGTCATCGGGCAGACACTCGACGGCGAAGTGCAACAGCAGCATCCCATCCGCACCACCACGCTTCGCGGCGCAATGGTAGAGATCCGGCTCACGGACGGCGACGGAGCGCGGGAGAAGCTGCTGCACGTGGGCCACCCTCCGCTCCTCTTCTGAACGTCGGACGTAGGAGGATCTTCGCATGGCGGTGCCGATGGGAGCCGCCGCGCTCGTGGCGGTGTTGTCGCTTCCGGCTGCCGCGGTGGCGCGTGAATCGGAGCGGGAAGAGGTCCTGCGCAGGCTGGCGGCGGGCGCGTGCAAGTTCCTGCACGGCGTCGCCGATGCCGAGGCGGACGTCTTGCTCGGCCCGGAGCTGTTCGGGCGGTTCGGCGGCGTGAACCTGGTCGAGGCGACGACGACCGGCACGACCATCGGCTCCGAGACGACCGTCGGCGCCGAGAAGCAGCGCGTGATGCTCGGCGTGAACTACAGCCTGGGACACCTCTACCAGGGCATCACCGTCCGCAAGCGAGGCGACGCGGAATGCCGCAGGGAGACGGCGCGCGCCGGCCTCGAGGCCGCCCTGTACGCCGGCACGGACTATGGGAAGGGCCCCGCGCTCGCGGCGCGCGAAGAGACCCTGAAACGGTCAATGCCGGAGGGCGAGAAGATCCTCGACGAGGTGCGCGACGAGGTGCGCAAGCAGTCGGCCACCGTCGAGGAGCTGGAGGCCGCGCGGCTGCGGCTGGATTCGCTGCGCTCGCTGCTCGCGCAGACGGCGCTGGAGCGCGAGCGGCTGCCACCCACGGCCGCCCAACCCTCGGCGCACCTCGCGCTGGGCCAGCTGCTGCAGGAATTCCGTACCGCCGACGACGAGGTGGAGGAGATCGCCGGACGGCTGCGCTCGGCGACCGCCTGGGACCTGAGCGTGCGGGGCGCGTACGACCACATCTTCGACGCGAGGCAGACCACCAGCCCGCCCATCTTCGGGATGGTGGCGGTCACGTACAATCTCGGTGGGCTCTTCCAATCCGCGGCGAACGCGCGGGCGCGGCAGGGCCGCCGCGAGCGCGAGGCGGAGGACCTGTCCGGCGTCGATCGCCGCGCCGCCGAGCTGCTCCGCCAGCTCAAGGCGATGCGTTCCGCCGAGGAGGCGCGGCTGCGCGAGGTCTCCGTCCTCACGGCGGATCTCGCGCAGCAGCTCGACCAGGTGCGCAAGCTGCAGACCGCGCGCGTCCGGCGATTCGGCGAGCTGCTGTGGTTCGAGCTGACGCGCCTGCGCGCCGAGCAGGCGTTCCTCAGGGTCCACGTCAAGGACCTCGCCGCCATCCTCGGCGAGAGCGGGTAGTGACCCGCGGGGTGGTGGCGCTGATGATTCTTCTGGCCCGCGACGGGCCCGGCGGTTCCCGCGACCCGTCCGACCTGGTGCGCGTCGCCCTGGAAGGGCTGCGCGTCACCGAGGGAAAGGTCCTGCCGGGACCGGACGCGTTCCTGCGCATCGAAGAGCCCAAGGTACGGGCGGTGGCGCGGCGGCCGAGCGGATCGGCGGCGGAGCTGCGCTTCGTGTACCTGGGGCCGTCCGCGGAACAGAAGCCGCTTTCTTCGGGAGAGATGCGCAGCCAGATCGGGCTCAAGTTGCGCGCGGAGGACGGGTGCAACCTGCTCTACGCGATGTGGCGCATCGCGCCCAAGCCGGGTCTGGTCGTGTCGCTGAAGAGAAACCCCGGGATGCACTCTTCCGGCGATTGCGGCAACGGCGGCTACACCAACCTGAAACCGCGCCGCGGCACGCCTCTCGCGGCGTTCCAGCCGGGCGAGCGCCATGCGATGCGGGCGGAGCAACGGGGCGACGAGCTGCGCGTCCTGGTCGACGGCGCGCCCGCCTGGGAGGGGACGCTTCCCGCCGATGCGCTCTCCCTGCAAGGTCCGGCAGGCTTCCGCAGCGACAACGGCCGCTTCGACCTGCAGCTCTTCGTCGCCGAGCGGTAGAGGCAGGGCTAGGACGCAGTGTTCAGCGCGACCAGCGGCTGCGGCGCGTCGTCCGACTTGCGGCCCGGGCTGGGGAGCGGCTCGACGTTGTCCGGCAGGCGCTCGGCGCAGAGCGAGGAATTGTTCAGCGTGCACCGCCCCTGGTTCGCCAGGTCGAAGTGCCAGCGGTGGCGCGGGCACACGAGCAGGTGGCCGTCCTCCACCCAGCCCTCGGTCAGGTCCGCGCCCTGGTGCGGGCAG
>JBJMQJ010000205.1:0-27410 GCA_045802765.1 Myxococcales bacterium | reverse complement strand
CACCTGGTGCTCGATCTCGTGCCGGACTTTGCTTCGGGCTTCTTTTTCCAGTTCCGCCATTGGCTGCTCTGGCCGCTCTTCGGGTGGGGCTTTCCTCCCGCGTACGGCGGAAGGTTGGTGCACGGGATCGATCGCGAGTTCGCGACGTACGTCGCCGCGGAGGTTTTGGGTGCCGCGTTGCTCGTCTGGCGGTACATGCGCTCCCGCCGCGCCGGCGCCTGAACGCAGTGTGCTCCACCCTCTTGCCTTTCGTTGACACACCGCTTCCACGGCGCTAGACGGAGCGTCCCATGGCCGCGACGACCGTCACGATGCCCCAACTCGGCGAATCGGTGGTCGAGGGGACGATCGTGAAGTGGCTGGCGCAGCCCGGGCAGCGCGTCGAGCGCGATCAGCCGCTGGTCGAGATCGCCACCGACAAGGCCAACACCGAGGTGCCTTCGCCGTCGGCCGGCGTGCTGGTCGAGGTCATCGCGCAGGAAGGCGCGGTGGTGCAGGTGGGCGCTCCGCTCGCGCGCCTCGACGACGCCTCGCAGGGTGCCCAGGCGCCCGCGGCCGCCGCGCAGCAACAGCCTCCTCCGCCGCCGCCTCCTCCGCAGGCGTACGGCAGCGCCCCCCCGGCGCAGCAGCAGGCCCAGCCGGGCGGCAACGGGCACCAGCGCGCCAGCCCCGTGGTCCGCAACGTGGCGCAGGAGCACGGCGTCGACCTCGACCGCGTGCGCGGCTCCGGCCCGCAGGGGCGGATCACCAAGGCCGACGTGATGAGCTATCTCGACAGCGGCGGCGCCGGCCCCGCGGCGGCGGGCATCGTCAATCTGGACGGTTCGGCCGACACTCCCGACCCGGTGGTTCCCGCGGGCGCCGCCGTTTCGCAGCCGCCTCCTCCGCAGACCTTCCCCGGCGCGCCGCGCACCGCCGGCCCGGCTACCATCCCGCCGCCGGTCAGCTCCGTCCCGTACGCGACCGGGCCGGTCCCGCTGCAGCTCCGCGCGTACCGGCCGCCGCGCTACACACCCAAGGAAGGCGACCAGGTGGTCCCCTTCGACCATCGCCGGCGGCTCGTCGCCGAGCACATGGTCTATTCCAAGGTCACCAGCCCGCACGTGCCCTGCACGGCGGAGGTGGACATGACCCCCTTCGCGCGGCTGCGCGAGGAGTGGAAGAAGGCGAAGGAGACGGGCGGGCGCGCGCCCAGCTTTCTCGTCGGGCTGTGCCGCGCCGCCGTGCAGTCGCTGGCCGAGTTTCCGCGCATGAACGCGGTGGTGCAGGACGAGAGCCTCATCGTCCGCAAGGACATCAACCTCGGCGTCGCGGTCGATACCGACAAGGGGCTCCTCGTCCCGGTCATCCGCCGCGCGAACGAGAAGAGCGTGCTCGGCTTGGGTCGCGCCCTCGACGACCTCGCGGCGCGCGCGCGCAGCGGCAAGGTCACCGCCGACGAGCTGTCCGGCGGATCGTTCACCGTCTCCAACCCCGGCCTCAAGGGCAACCTGTTCGGCGCCTCCATCATCAACCAGCCGCAGGTGGGCATCCTGCGCATGGGCGAGATCGTCAAGCGCGCGGTGGTGCGCGAGGTGGACGGCGAGGACGTGATCGTCGTCCGCCAGATGATGTACCTGACGCTCTCGTACGATCACCGCGTCATCGACGGCGTCGTGGGGAACGCGTTCCTGCACCGCGTCCGCGAGCTGCTCGAAGAGGCGAAGTTCAGCCTCTGAGTTCCCCCACGGCAGAGCGGGAGCCCTCGGACGCTTGACGGGCAGCCGGGCGTAGGTGATTGTGCGCGGCGCAGGTCGCACACCTCCATACATCAGCCGGTTCCCTCAGGGGGGATTTCCACATGACGAAGCTCCGCCTTCCGTTCGCCGCGGTCGGCTTGGCCGCGGCGTTTTCCCAGTCCTCGCTTGCGCAAACGAGCGCGGCCCAGCGGTTCGAGCTGGCGTCGCCAGACGAGCAGCCATTGCGCGACGTGGTGCTCGCCGCGCAACCGCTCACCGTCGTGCTGAAGATGGCCGGCGATCCGGTGGCGGTGGTCCGCAGCCGCGCGCCCGGCAAGCAGATCTCGGAGTCGGAGCGCCGCTCGGTCGCCGAGGCTCTGCGCAGGCAGCAGGACTCGATCGAGCACAGCATCGAGGCGATGGGCGGCACGGTCCTCGCGAAGATGCAGCACGCCGTGAACGGCATCAAAGTGCGCGCGACTCCGGCCCAGCTCGCCTCGATCGCGACGCTGCCGGGCGTGGTGGGCATCAAGCCCGTCCTGACGTACAAGCCCGTCAACGCGATCAGCGTGCCGTTGATCGGCGCGCCCGCGGCGTGGGGCGGCTCGCCGGCATTCCGCGGCGAAGGGATCAAGCTCGCCATCCTCGATACCGGCGCGGATTTCACCCACGCGAACTTCGGCGGGCCGGGCACCATCGCGGCATTCAACGCGGCCTTCGCCAATAGCACCAAGCCGGCGGACCCGGCGCTCTTCGGGCCGAACGCGCCCAAGGTCAAGGGCGGCACCGACCTGGTCGGCGACGACTACGACGCGAGCTCCACCAATCCCGCCAAGCTGATCCCGCACCCGGATGCGAACCCCCTCGACTGCAACGGCCACGGCAGCCACGTTGCCGGCACGGCCGCGGGCTTTGGCGAGACGGTCGACGGCAAGACGTTCCACGGTCCCTACGACGCGAAGACTCCGAAGCTCAGCTTCCGCATCGGCCCCGGGGTCGCGCCGCTCGCCGACGTGTACGCCGTGCGCGTGTTCGGCTGCGCGGGCTCGACCGACGTAGTGGTCGAGGCGATCGATTGGGCGGTGGAGCACGGGATGCAGATCATCAGCATGTCGCTGGGCGCCGACTTCGGTCCCTCCGACACGGCCGACGCGGAAGCCGCCACCCAGGCCGCCGATGCGGGAGTCATCGTCGTGTCCGCGGCAGGCAACGCCGGACAGAGCGTGTACTTCACCGGCTCCCCGGCGGCCGCTGACAAGACCCTCGCCGCCGCGGCGATGGATTCGACCGCCACCTTCCCGGTCGCGAACGTCAGCTTGAACACCGGCAAAACGCTGACCGCGCTGAACAGCAATGACAGGCCGACGCTGCCCAGCGACCCGCTGTCCATCCTCGTGCTCCCGGACACCGCCGGAACCGGGACGGGAACGGTCTCCCTCGGCTGCTTGGAGACGGAGTACATGAACGCGGCTGACGGCAGCTCGAAAGTGGCGGGGAAGGTGACTGTCGCCATCCGCGGCGTCTGCGCGCGCATCTACCGCGCACAAGCGGCGTTCGCGCACGGCGCGTCGGGCGCGGCTCTGATCAACAACGCTGGCGGGTTCCCGACCTTCGAGGGAGACATCTTCAGCTGCATTCCGGGAGCCACTCTCGACAACGCCAACGGCCGTCCTTGCGAGCAGCCAGTTCCTGCGAACGGCGTCTGCGCGAGGGGTACGCTGACCGGGATCGGCTCGGCTGCCAGGTGCGTCGAGGCGCCCGAGTTGGTGACTACCCCGTTCCTCGGCGTGGTCGGCGCGGCGGCGCCCGCGCTGAGCAACGACGCGAAGAACCTGATCGCGGCCACGACCTTCACGCTCGCCCCCAGCACGATCGCAAATCCCGGATTCCGCCTGTTCGCCGGTTTCACCTCCGGCGGCCCCCGGAACCTCGACAGCTTCCTCAAGCCGGACACGACTGCGCCCGGAGTAAGCATCCTCTCCACGGCGATCGGCACCGGAAACCAAGGCGTGCGGCTCTCGGGAACGTCGATGGCCACGCCGCACGTGAGCGGAGTCGCCGCGTTGGCGCTGCAGTCGCATCCGACCTGGGATCCGGAGGACGTGCGCCTGGCGATCGCCAACACTTCGGACGCCTCGCAACTGGTCGGGTTCCAGCCGAAGCTGGGCGGCTCCGGCCTCGTGCAACCGTTCGCGGCGACGCGGACGTCGGTGGTCGCGCGCGGGAGCAGGGAGTCGGGCAACTTGAGCTTCGGCGTCGCCGAGTTCTCGCGCGATTTCTCCGGCGAGCAGAACCTGCGCGTGAGGAATCTGGGATCGTCGACGCAGACGTTCGTGGCCTCGGTGATCCGCGGTCCCAGCACCGCCAACCCGGCCACGTCGCTCAACGCGCCCCATTCGGTGTCGGTCTCGCCCGCGACGCTCAGCCTCAAGCGGGGCGAGAGCGCGGAGGTGCGCGTCCGGCTGAGCGTTGCAGCGGCGACCGCGGGGAGCGCGTCGGTGTCGGGACCCGCCGGGAACGGCGGCTTCCGCCAGGCCTCGGGTTTGGTGACCTTCAGCCCGACCACGGCCAGCGGCAACGGCGGCGCGTCGCTCGCCGTTCCGTACTTCCTCGTCGCGCGGGCGCGGTCCGAGGTGAGCGCGAAGTTCGCGAACGACGACTTCGGGCCCGCCTCGCCGAGCACCTCCGCCGAGGTGCGGAACGATTCCGGCGCGGTGACCGGCAGCGCCGACTTCTACGCCTGGGGGCTCCGGGGGAAGAACAAGAAGGCCTCGACGGCCGGCCTGCGCGCGGTGGGCGTGCAGTCGTTCGATGTTCCTGCGAATGCGTTGGGGCTGGCAGGAACCAATCCCGTCAAGCTTCTCGTCTTCGCCGTGAACGTCTTCAATGCGTGGACCACGCCCGTCCTCAACGAGTACGACATCTTGATTGACGTGAACGGCGACGGGAAGTTCGACTTCGCCGTCGCGAGCGTCGGGCTGACCAGCGGCCGCGTCCGGGTCAACATCTTCGACCTGTCGAAGACGCCCGCCGTGGCCGTGAGGCAGACGGTCGTCTTCGCGGCCACGGCGCCGACCAACGAATCGACCATCCTGATGCCCATCGTGGCCGCGGACGCAGGCGTCAAGGCGTCGAGCCCCCGCTTCTCCTACGGCGCCCAGGGCTCCGACGGATTCACCGGGGACTTCGACTTCCTCGGTGAGAACGCGGACGGGACCGTGGCGGCAAACGCCGGGCGGTTCAACGCGTTCGCCAACGCGGTGAGCACCGGTGCGTTCGCCGTGGTGGGACCCAGGGCCCGGGCCTCGGTGCCGCTGACCATCAATGCGACCGAGTTCGCCGCCACGCCCGCGCTGGGTGTGATGGTCGTCGGCATCGAGAACTTCTCGGGCCGCGCGGAAGCGAATCTGCTGCGGTTCGAGCGCGAAGAAGACGACGACGACTAGCAGCAGGAGTCGGTACAGGCGGCGCGGGGTAAGTCCATCCCCGCGCCGCCTTATTTTGCTCCGCGAAATTCGGTCCCCCGCCCGGCGTACCCATGGTGTTGCCGCGAAGGAGGATGCGATGAGAGCGCTGCGTGAAAACGTCGTCCCGGTCGCGTTCCTCGCCCTGTGGGTGGCAGCGTCCGGTTACACGCTGCACAGGCTCGCTGGGTTGCCGGCGCCCTCCGTAGTCCACGCGACGATCGATTTGACCGTTACTCCGCATGGCGGCGCCGCATCGCACGCGGCCTGCACCGCCATTCCGGTTCTTCGCTCCGACGCGGACATCTAGGGCGCCGCGCCCGCGCTCATCCTTCAGCGTGGACTACAGGGTCCCACGGGACCCGATGCGCACCCACGCCCGATCTCCGGTCTCGCGCCGAAATTTTAGAAATCGCGGCGCGTACCGATACTGTCTGCCGCACCGAGGAGGAAGCGATGAGAGCGCTGCGCGAGAATGTAGTTCCGGTCGCGTTCCTCGCCCTCTGGGTTGCCGCGTCGGGCTACACGCTGCACGCGCTCAGGGGCCTGCGGGCGCTCCGCGTGATCGAAGCGACGATGGATCTGACCGTCACGCGACCTGCCCCCGAGCACGCCGCCTTCACCGCCGACGGCGAGCGGCGCTGACCGGCTCCGCCTGGCTGGCCGGGGATCGAGGCTCCCGCCGGCCGGCCGTCCGTACGGATCGAACCTCCTGCAGTCCTATGTTTGAGGCGCTCCTATCGCGCCGGAGATCGGCCCCGTCTGCGTACGAAATTTTGGCCGGGCGCCGGCGTACCCGTACTGTCCGGGTGAGGAGGAGCTGATGAAGCGGATCAAGGACGTCATGGTGCCGGTCGCGTTCTTTGCCGCCTGGCTCGTCGCCTCGGGCTACACGCTCCACGCGCTCCGCGGCCTGCGGGCGCTCAACGCCGTCGAAGCGACGATCGAGCTGACCGTCACCAAGTAGCGATCAGTCGAGCTGCGGGAAATCAGCGATCTCGTTGCCCTGCGGCTCGCTCGCGGGCGGCTGCTCGTCCGCAGGCAGGGAGATCACGGGCGCGGGTCGGACGGGCATCTCGAGCTCGCGCCAGGCGCCGGCGAGCAGCATCGCCACCGTCCCGAGGAAGAAGAGCATCGCGGGCAGCCTCCACACGTTTCCATGTTCCATGGACGCACCTCCGCGGGCGTGCAGAGCAGCCGCCGTGCCAGCCGGAAGAGGGCGAAACCCGCGCGGATCCCTCGATTGCGCCCGTCGCACGTGGTGGCGCCACAGGCGCGCCACCCGAGGCGGGAGTCCCGCTCAGGCGCGCAGCATCTTGAGGAAAGCGTCCGGGCCGCGCGCGTTCACCACGCGGTCGCGCTCCGTCCAGCCGCGGCGCGCCGTGCCGATCGCATAGTGCAGGTTGCCGAGCTCCGCGACGGAGTGCGCGTCCACCGAGCAGGAGACCTTGCACCCGTTACGGCGCGCGATGCGGAGCAGATCGGCGCTGAAATCGAGGCGCCGCGGCGACCCGTTGCACTCCACCGTCACGCCCTTCTTGCAGGCCAGCTCGATCAGCTCCTCCCAGCGCGCCGCGATCTCCGGACGCTGCAGGAGCTGGCGCCCCGTCGGGTGGCCCCAGATGCGGCACAGCGGGTGCGACAAGGCGCGGCGGATGCGCTCGGTCTGCGCCGCCTCGTCCAGCTTGAAGCGCTGGTGCACCGAGCAGATGACCACGTCGAGCTTCTCCAGCACCGCGTCGGGGAGGTCGAGGCGGCCGTCCTCGAGAATGTCCACCTCGCTGCCGCGGAGGATGCGGATGCCGGGCACGCGCTCCTGCACCGCGGCGATCTCGTCCCATTGCTGCTCGAGGCGCTCGACGGTGAGCCCGCCGGCGTAGTGCGCGGCCTGCGAGTGATCGCTGATGGTGATGAACTTCGCCCCCAGCGCCTGGGCCGCGCGGGCCATCTCCTCGACCGAGGCGTTTCCGTCGGACCAGGTGGTGTGGCAGTGCACGAAGCCCTGGATGTCCTGCTGCGCGACCAGCTCGGGCAGCGCGGAGCGGGCGGCCAGCTCGATCTCCCCCCAGTCCTCGCGCATCTCGGGCGGCACCGGGGCGAGCCCCAGGATGCGGTACAGTTCCGCCTCGTCGCGCACCTCCGGAGCGGGGCCCTGCGCCGGATCGAGCCGGGCCAGGCCATACTCGGAAATCGAGAGGCCCTTGTCGCGCGCGATGCCGCGCAGCTTGACGTGGTGCTGCTTGCTTCCGGTGAAGTGGTGCAGGGCGCTCGCGAACTGAGCCTCGGTGACCACGCGCAGGTCGGCCTGCAGGCCGTCGCGCAGCTTGATGGAGCACTTGGTCGGCCCTCGCGCCAGCACCTCCAGCGCCTCGGAGGTGGTGGCGAAGCGCTCCATGACCGGGGCCGGATCGGCCGCCGCGGCGACCAGGTCGACGTCTGCGTTCGTCTCCTTGTACCGGCGCACGCTGCCCGCGATCTCCGCGCGCGTGACGCCCGGCGCGGATCGGACGCGCTCGAGCAGCTTCTCGGCGATGCGCCGGGCCTCGTACAGCGGCTGGCGGGCCTGCATCGCCTTCACCGCGTCGATCCCCTGCAGGATCTGCTGCTCCGTCTTCTCCCCGAATCCCTTGAGGCCGCGCACCCGGTGCTCGCGGCAGGCGCGCTCCAGGTCGGCGAGGTTCCCGATCTGCAGGTCGCGGATCAGCACCGCGGCCTTGCGCGGGCCCAGGCCGGGGATGCGCATCAGATCGAGCGCGCCGAGGGGGAACTCCTTGCGCAGCTCGTCGAGGAAGCGCAGCCGGCCGGTGTTCACCAGCTCGGTGACCTTCTCCGAGATGGCCTTGCCGACGCCGCCCAGCTCGGTCAGGGTGCCGCTCTTGACCCGCTCGTTGAGCCCACCCGGCGCCGCCGGATCCGCGGGGAGCGCGTCGAAGGCGTCGGCGCCCAGGTCGTAGGCGCGGACCTTGAAGGCATTCTCACCCTTGATCTGCAGGAGCTGGGAGATCTCCCGCAGCGTCTGTGCCACCTCTCGCGGCGTCATGGAAGTCGGAGTGTAGACTTCCCGTGGACGCGGCGCAGCAGTTGCGGTTGCTGCAGCCCGCCGGGCGACCTAGCTTGCGGTCATGGCAGAGAGCGCCCCGTCGTCTTCCGAAGGGTCCGAAACCAGGCTGCGACGATTCTTCCAGACGAGCGAAGCCTCGCGGCGCGCCGCCTCGTCGCTCCGGAAGGCCGCCGAGGTGGGGGTCCGGTTCATCGACGTGCCTGGCGACTTCCGCTTCCATTCAGTGGACGGAAAGCCTGTCTTCGAGGCCGGGAAGGCGATGGATCCCGACTTCGAGCTGACGCTTTCGCCCGGCGCGGTGGCGGCCATCACCGCGCAGCCGCAAGCCGACGTCGGGGAGCTGGGCGTCCTGTTCTTCCAGCACATCGTGGCGAAGGACGAGAACGAGAAGATCCGCGTCAAGCTACACAGCGGGCTGATGCGGCTGACCATGCGCGGGTGGCTGGGCGTCCTGGCGGCGGGCGGGCCCAAGGTGATCGGCTGGATGGCGCAGAAGGGGCTGAAGGGCCCCAGCGCGGTCGCGTCCGCGCTGACGCGGCTGAAGAAGGGCTGAATTGTCGGGGACATGCTAGGTACGTCGGCATGACCGACGCGCTGCTCGTCTTCACGACGCTCCCCAGCGCCGACAAGGCGGCGGAGCTGGCCAAGGTGCTGGTCGAGGAGAGGCTGGCCGCGTGCGCGAACCTCCTGCCCGCCGTGCGGTCCATCTACCGCTGGCAGGGGAAGCTGCAGGACGAGAACGAGGTGCTGGTCCTGCTCAAGACGCGGGCCGAGCACCTCGAGCGGCTGAAGCTGCGCATCCTCGAGCTGCACCCGTACGAGGTTCCCGAGGTGCTCGCAGTCCCGGTCGAGGCGGGCTACCAGCCCTACCTGGAGTGGCTGGCGGGGGAGACCAAGTAAGGCTTCAGGCCGCGCACAGCCGGGCCGCTTACTTCTTGAATAGCGCGTCCAGCGCAGCGAGGGCCTTGGCGCGCGGGTCCTCCTCCTTGGGCGCCGCCGGACCCTTGCGAAAGACGAAGAAGTCGCAGTAGTTGGCCGCGTCCTTGTCCCGCGGCGGCTCCGCCTGCGGCTCGCGGCACCCGTAGCGCGCGGTCTCGTCGTAGGCAGCGCAGTTGCGGCAGGCGTGGAGCGGGGCGCGGCAGTGTGGGCACTCGTCGCGCCGGCCGGCCGCGCCGCCCAGGCCGAGGTCGATCTCCTTTCCACACGCGTGGCAGACCACCATGGCCGCGCTCCTTGCCCGTCGCCGCGGAAAGAGACTACGCTCCTTCCGCTTCGATGCGACATCCCGTCCAGTTCGGAAAGTACCTGTTGCTGGACCGGATCGCCGTCGGCGGCATGGCGGAAGTGTTCGCGGCCAAGGCGTTCGGCGCCGAAGGTTTCCAGCGCATCCTCGCCATCAAGAAAATCCTGCCCACGCTGGGCGAGGATCCCGAGTTCGTCTCCATGTTCGTCGACGAGGCGCGCATCGCGGTCCAGCTCACGCACGCGAACATCGTCCAGGTGCTCGAGCTGGGGAAGCACGACGAGACCCTGTTCATCGCCATGGAGTACGTCTCCGGCCGCGACCTGCGGCAGCTCCTCGACCGCTACCGGCGGCGCGCGGAGCCCCTGCCCATTCCTCAGGCCTGCGCGATCGCGGCTCGGGTCTGCGAGGCGCTCGATTACGCGCACCGGAAGCGCGACGCCTCGGGGAATCCGCTCGGCATCGTGCACCGCGACGTGTCCCCCCAGAACGTGCTGGTGAGCTTCGACGGGGACGTGAAGCTCATCGACTTCGGCATCGCCAAGGCCGAGCGGCGGCTGCAGGAGACGCAGTCTGGGATCCTCAAGGGGAAGTTCAGCTACATGAGCCCCGAGCAGGTGCGAGGGGGGCCCGTCGATCGCCGCAGCGACGTCTTCGCGGCCGGCGTGCTCCTGTGGGAGCTGATCTGCGGGCGCAAGCTGTTCACCGGCGAGAGCGACTTCGCCGTGCTCGAGAAGGTGCGCAAAGGCGAGGTGCCGCCGCCCGCCAGCGTGAATCCGGCGGTGCCCGAGGCGCTCTCCCGCGCGGCGCTCGCAGCCTTGGCCGTCGAGCCCCGCGATCG
The DNA here is from genome assembly GCA_045802765.1 of Myxococcales bacterium. GTDB lineage: Bacteria > Myxococcota > Myxococcia > Myxococcales > 40CM-4-68-19 > VBKO01. The sequence continues at coordinate 17,083 of JBJMQJ010000205.1, read as the reverse complement.
ATACCAGTGGTGCAGCGAGCTGCACGACGATCTCCTGCCGTTCACCCACGACGCGGGCGTCCCGGTCGGCTCGCGCCGTCTCGCCGGATGGATCCGGGAGGAGCTCCACTCGGAGCACGAGAAGGAGCAGGCGCGGATGCGTCGTTGGCTCGGGCTGGGCGAGCAGCAGGACCGGACGTCGCCGGACGTCGTCCGCGGGCGCGCTGCCACCGGCGGGGCGATCGCCTCGACCGCGGAGGTCGAGCAACCGGCGACGCGGTGGCATCTTACTGCCGATGGCGACACGCTCGTCCGCCCTCCGACTCCGACCGGGCGCACCAGGCCCGGCAGCGGGGCAGAGCCGGCGCCCACCGCGGAGGTCCCAACCATCGAGGTGGACGCATCCGTCCTGGCGGAAGAGATGGGTGCGCCGCAGCCCACCCGGACGCTGCGGCCCGGACAGTCGGCGGCGCCGGCCTTCGACAGCTCCGGGAATCCGACTGGCGCGCGGCGGAACGCGCGGACGGGCGCGCTGACCGGGGCGGGGAAAGCGCGGGCGAGGATGGGGGCGCGGGCGCTCGCCGCGGCCGTGGCGATCACCCTCGGGGTCGCCGGCGCCGTCTGGTTCGCGCGCTCCCGCGGACCGGTCCCGGGGAAGGTGATCGTCACGGTGCAGCCTGCCGTGGCGGCGGAGCTGCTCGTCGACGGCAGGTCGTCGGGGCCGCTGCCGCCCTTCGTGCGCCACCTGCCGGCGGGACGGCATCGGCTCGAGGTGAAGGCGGAGGGGTACGAGCCGTTCGCCGCGGTCGTCGAGCTGGGCCGGCGCCCGGTCGAGGTCGAGGTCCTGCTGTCGCGCGACGAGCCGGCTGCGCCTGTCCAGGCGCAAGCGCCGCCGCCGGAAACGAGGCCGCAGCCGGCGGCGCCGGTGAAAACCGTCTCGGACAAGCGGGTGGTCCGCCACGCGAAGGCAGTCGAGGCGCGGCGGCCGGCCGTTCCCGTCGAGGCACCGCAAGCGCGGCAGGATCCGGCTGCGACCGCGGACGAGCAGCCCGCGTCCGCGGCGGCCCCGTCGGAGGATGTGTCGCGCGAGACGCGCCTGCACGTCATCAGCGACCCCATCGGGGCCGAGATCAGGCTGGCCGGAAAGTCCATCGGGCGGGCCCCGCTGACCACCGACGTCCTGCAATCCGACCGGGAGTACGAGCTCAGCGCGAGCCTCGAGGGGTACTTGAGCGTGCGGCGCGCGGTGCGAACGGTAACGGGCGTCACCGACGTCACGGTGGCGCTGCCCCTGCAGCCGGTGGCCGGATCGGTGAGCGCGCTCGCGCGCGGCGAAGGCCCGGCGCAGCCTGCCTCCGCGCTGATCGGCTACCTGGTCACCAATACCCGGCCAGCCGCGCGGGTGATCGTCGACGGACGCGAGACGGGCCGTTGGACCCCCGTCCCGGAAGCAAACCCTATCGCGCTGCCGGCTGGTGCCCACACGATCGTTTTCGAGACGGCGGACGGAAAGCGCCACGAAGAGTCAGTGCAGATCGAGCCCGGCAAGACCGCGCGCCTCGTCCGCGATTTGCCTCGATAACGACAAAAAGATTGCACCACGGAGCACACGGAGAATTCTTTTTAAAAAGCAAAACTCCGTGTGCTCCGTGGTGTAATTGTTTTGATGTAATTGTTTTGAAACATTACGGCTTCTCGCCCCACAGGCCCGGAGGGGGATCGGCGTGGCCGTATTCCCAGCGGGCCCGCCCCTCGGCGACGTTCCAGTCCACGTACGCCTGCGGCGCCTGCTTGCGCACCACGGTGAGGTTGCTCCCTTCGGGGTTCAGGTGGACGGAGGCGACCTCGAGGAAGACGCGCTCCACCTGACGGAGCGCGGTGCGGGCGTCGCGGGGCCGCCGCGTGTCGTGGAACAGCATGCATCCGCCGACCGCCAGCATCGGCCACGCGCGCTCGGCGAAGTCGGGCCGCAGTCGGTCGATCCCGTCATCCAGGATCATCTCGAACGGGCCCCGCACCGTGCGCCAGAAGCCGCGATACGGGACGAAGCGGACCTCGCGCGCGATGCCCAGCCGCCGCAGGTTGGCGCGCGTGCGCTCCACCCATTCCGGCTTGGTCTCCACGGTGACGATCTCCGCGTCCTCGGGAGCCGACTGCGCGAGCACCTGCGTGGACGCGCCCGCGCCGAACTCGAGGATGCGGCTCGCCGCGGCCGCGGTGCGCGCGAGAAGCTCTGCGTCCGTGCGAGAGATGTCGCCGATGTAGCGGAGCGGCGCGGCGGCTGGGCTCAAAGCGGGCTGAGGCGGCGCACGTAGAGCGCGTCCTCGCTGTGCGCGAAGCCGTGCTCCTCGAAGAAGTCGTGGCGCTCGTCGCGAGGACCGGGCAGGCGCAGCTCGATGCGCCTGCACCCGAGCGCCTGCGCGCGGCGCAGCGCCTGGGCGAGGAGATCGCTGCCCACGCCCTTGCCGCGCTGCCCCTTCTCGACCGCGAACACGTCGATGCAGGCGAGCCGCCCGCCGAGGCGCAGCTGCGGCCGGTGCGAGAGCGTCAGGACGGCGAAAACGCTGCCGTAGGAAGCCGCGTGGTGGGCGACGAACGATTCCATCTCCGGGTGCTGAACGACCCAGGAGAGCACCGTCTCTTGATCGGAGAGGGGGACCACCCAGCCGTCGTCCGCGAGCAGCCGGAACAGCGACTCCTTGTCGCCGCGCTTGAGCGGACGGATGCGGTAGTCACTCCCGGGAGCCGGCGGCGGTCGCGAGACGGCGGGCAACGGCATGGGAATAGTCGACCACAAAGCGCGCGCTTGGGTCCAGTCCCCCGCCTACTTCTTCGCCACTGCGGAGGCCAGCTCGGCGTCGATGAGCTGCTTGAACGCGTCGATGGGTTGGGCCCCGACGAGCTTCTTCCCGTTGATGAAGAAGGTCGGCGTTCCCTCGGCGCCGACGGCCCTGCCGGACGCCATGTCGGACTGGATGTGCGCGGCGCTCTTGTGCGCCTCGATGGAGGCGTGAAAGCGGTTCATGTCGAGTCCGACCTTGCCGGCCACCTCGTCGTAGAGCGCGGGAGAGAGCTGCCCCTGCTTCTTGAAGAGGGCGTCGTGGAACTCCCAGAACTTGCCCTGCTCGTGCGCCGCCATCGCCGCTTCGGCGGCGGGCATCGCGTTGGGATGGAAGGAGAGCGGCTGGTTCTTCCAGGCGATGCGGATCTTGCCTTTGTACTCGTCGCGAAGCTGCTGCAGGGTCGGCTCGACGCGTCCGCAGAACGGGCACTGGAAGTCCGACCACTCGACGATGGTCACCGGCGCATTCTTCGGACCCAGCACCGGCGCGTTGCCCACCTCGATGCGCGCGGCGACCTGCTCCTCGACGTGGCCGGCGGACTGCACGTTCTCGGCGACGAGCGCCTCGTAGAGCTTCTCCGGCTTGACCCCCTTCTTCAGCGCGGCGTTCGCCTTCTCGATCTGCTCGTCGATCACCGGCTTGAAGGCCTCGAACGGCATCGCTCCGGAGATGAGCCGGCCGTTGATGAAGAACGCCGGAGTGCCGTCGGCGCCCACCTGCGTGCCGTAGCGGGCGTCGGCCGCGATCGCGGAAGCCAGCTCCGCCGAGTCCTTGTCCTTGCGCCAGCGGGCGAGATCGAGCCCGATCTGTTTCGCCGCCTCCTCGTACTTCGCTTCGGACAGCTCGTTCTGGTGCTCGAAGAGCAGCTTGTGCATCTCCCAGAACTTGCCTTGCTTGTGCGCCGCCATCGCCGCCTTCGCCGCCGGGAGGGCGTTGGGATGGAAGGAGAGCGGCTCGTTGCGCCAGACGAGCTTCACGTCCCCCTTGTAGGTCTCGAGGATCTTCTGCAGCGTCGGCTCGGCGCGCAGGCAGAAGGGGCACTGGAAATCGGAGAACTCGACGATGGTCACCTTGGGGTGCTTGGCGCCGGTCCAGGGCGCGTCGGTCCCCAGGTCCACGTTGCGCGCCTGCGCGGCGGGAGGCGCCTGCGGCGGCGGAGCGGGCGGGCCCGCCTGGCCGTCCTTGATCAGCGTCTCGTAGAGGTCCTTGCGCGGCGTGCCCTTCGCAAGCGCCGCGTCGGCGCGCTTGAGCGCCGAATCGACAACCAGCTTGAACTGCTCGAACGGCTGCGCCCCGGCGACGCGCTGCCCGTTCACGTAGAAGTAGGGCGTGCCGCTGGCGCCCAGCGCGCGAGCCTGCGCCTGGTCCGCCTCCACCTGGTCCTTCGTCTCCTGGGACTCGGCGTCGCGGTGGAAGCGATCGAGGTCGAGCCCCACGTCGCGGGCCATCTGGTCGATGCGGTCGGGCTTGAGGCCGTCGGGCGTGCGCGCGATGTTCGCCTCGAAGAGCTTGTCGTGCATCTGCCAGAACTTCCCCTGCTTGCCGGCGGCGATCGAGGCGCGCGCGGCGTACGGCGCGTCGGGATGCATCGGCAGCGGATTGTGCTTGAACGCGAGGCGGACGTCCTTGCCGTAGCGGGATTCGACCTGCTTCACCACCTCGACGGCGCGCCCGCAGAAGGGGCACTCGAAGTCGGAGAACTCGACGATGGTGACCTTCGCCTCGGGGTCGCCCTTCACCGGAGCCGCGCCGACCGGCACCTTGTAGACGACTTCCGAGCCGGGAGGGAGCGCCGGCGCCGGGGGCTGCTGCGCCGCGCGGGTCTCCGCGCGCAGCGGAGTGCCCACCGACCCGCCGGAGTGCATCTGCAACCCGACGAAGTACCCGACCGCGCCGCTGACGCACGCGGCGACCGCGACGTTCCACGCGTTCTTCACGTTTCCATCTCCTCGAGCTCGCGGGAATACACCTGTCCCGTCGGAACAAAACGGTTGATTCGGCTACAGCATTCCGCGCTCTTCCGCCAGCCCCAAGCCGCCTGCCGCCACCCGCGTTTCATACCTGGATCCCGTAGATCGCCTGTGCCGCCCGCGCCAGGAGCGCCTGCGTCAGCCGCGCGGCCGACGCCTCGTCCGTACAGAGGGCCGTGAGCCGCAGCAAGGCCCCTCCCGCGTCGACTTTCAGGAACTCGACGCGAGGCGGCGGAGCGGAACGGTCCAGCCCGGGCTCGGCCGCGGCGGCGCCCAGCAGCGCCTCCATCGTCGCCCGCGCGTCTCCCTTCGGCGGCACCAGCACGTCGGTGCGTACCATGCGCGAGACCGAGCCGAGCGTCAGGTTCTTGACCACTTCCGTCGAGAGCGTCTCGTTGGGAACGATCATCCGCTTGCCGTCCCAGAGATGGATGACGGTGAAGAGCAGCGTGATGTCCTCGACCGCTCCGCGCTCGCCGCGCAGCTCCACCTCGTCGCCGATGCGGACCGGCTGCGCGAAGGCGATGGTCACGCCGGCCACCGCATTGCCCAGCGTGCTGCGCGCAGCGAACCCGACGATGAGGCCGGAGATCCCCGCCGAGGCGAGCAGCCCGGCGGAGAGGACGCGCAGCTCGGGGAACTGCGAAAGACCGATGGAGATCGCCACCAGCCAGATGACTGCGTCGACGATGCGGCGGGTGATCTGCAGACGGGTGACCGACTCCGGCAGCAAGGTGCCGCTGCGCCGGTGCCGCTCGAGCGTGCGGTGGACGACCGAGTTGACGAAGCGGCTGAGCAGCGCCGCCACGACGAGCAGGACCAGCACCACGACGATGCTGCGGGGATGGAGATCCCCCATGACCTCGCGCAACACCGACGTCGTGCGGCCGGCGCCTGCCTGGGGACCCTCCAGCACGGTGCGGCAACCTCGCAACGACCCGCGCGTCCGTCAAGCCGCTCGTCCCCCGGGGGTGGGTGCAGGGCCTGGGCCAAAGGCAGCGGGAGGAATTCGCGTGGTCCGGCGGTTGGTTCACGGGATTCTTTGCCGAGCACCCCTCTCCAAAAGTACAGTGACGCGACGGTGACCCAGACGCACGTACCGCGAGGCCCCGGCGCCGCGAAGCGCGCCATCCTGGCCGCTCTGCTGCTCCTCGGCGGCGGATTGGCTGCGCGCGCCGCCCAGCGGACGATCGCGCAGGCGGAAGGCACCCCGGCGCCGGACGCCGGGCAGGCGCAGGCCTTGCCGCAGCCGGATTTCGCCGCGCCCGGCGAATCGGGCGACAGCGAGGACAAGACCGACGACGAGCGCGCGGTGGAGAGCGCCGTCACCTCGGAGGTCCCCGCGAAACCGGACGCGGGCTCGCCGGATCACCCCGCCGAGGTGAACGCGGTGCCCGCGACCGCCGCCAACGCGGTGGCGCAGCACAAGAGCCACCTGGAGGGGCTGGCGCTGTGGAAGAAGGCGAAGCTCTCCGGCACCGACGACGCGCTGGGGTACTTCGCCGAGGCGGCGGACGGCAAGCGCGTGCGCATCTCCGTCGAGCCGGAGCTGCAGAAGCAGATGGTGAAGCTGATGCGCACCTACCAGCCGATGCAGGGCGCGCTCGTCGCCATCGACCCGAAGACCGGCAAGGTGCTGGCGCTCGTCGAATACGCGAAGGACGGCAAGTCCGACGGGCTCGCCACCCGGCCGCTCTACCCGGCCGCGTCCGTCTTCAAGATCATCACCGGCGCCGCGCTGCTCGAAGCGGGCGTCTCGCCCGACGCCGAGACCTGCTACCACGGCGGCCTGCGCGGCATCGTCAGCAAGCTGCTCGAGGACAAGCCGCGCATGGACCGGCGCTGCATGTCGCTGTCCATGGCGCTGGCCAAGAGCGCCAACGTGGTGTTCGCCAAGATGGCGGTGAAGCACCTCGACGGCGAGTCGCTGCGCAAGGAGGCGGAGCGGTTCCTCTTCAACCGGCCCATCTGGGACGTTCCCATCGAGGCGTCCCCGGCCAACATCCCCGACGGCAAGCTCGACCTGGCGAAGAGCGCGGCGGGGTTCGGGAAGGTGAAGCTGTCCCCCTTGCATGCGGCGCTCATCGCCTCGGCGGTCGGGAACGGCGGCGTCGCGTTCGAGCCCAGCCTCATCGAGGAGGTGGACGGCGAGCCGTTCAAGGCGAGCGGGTCTTCCCGGCTGCTCAAGCCGGAGACGGCGGCGGCGCTGCGCGACATGATGAAGTACACGGTGACCGAAGGGACCGCGACCTCCTCGTTCCGCGAGCGCGGCCACAGCGTGCTGGGCGACATCGCCGTGGCGGGCAAGACGGGCTCCCTGTCCAACCATCAGCGCCCGTACATGGACTACTCGTGGTTCGTCGGGTTCGCGCCCGCGGACGATCCGAAGATCGCGGTGGCCGCCGTGGTGGTGAACGGGCTCAAGTGGCGCATCCACGCGCCCTACGTTGCACGCGAGGCATTTCGCGCTTACCTGGTCGGAGGCGCGCTCGGGCAGCCGCCCGTCGCGCGCGTCCACCGGCGGCACCGCCGGCACAGGTAGGCGATGCGCGAGGTCGTCCTCTACACCAAGGCCGGCTGCTGCCTCTGCGACGACGCGAAGGAAGCCTTGCGCGCCGCGCGCGCGGAGGTCGAGTTCACGCTGCGCGAAGTGGACATCGAGTCGGACCGCGAGCTGTACGAGGCGCACCGCAACGACGTCCCGGTGATCGAGATCGACGGGCGCCGCGCTTTCAAGTACCGCGTGACGGCGCAGATGCTGGTCGAGAGGCTCTCGCGATGACCGAGCCTTAGAATCGCAACTCCGTGTGCTCCGTGGTGCAATTGTTTTGGTCAGGTGGAGAGGAGGCGGCGGATCAATTCGCGGAGTTGTTGCGGATCGAAAGGCTTTTCGATTTGCGGGTTCGGGACGCGGCGGAGGAATTCGCGCGCGGCGTCGGTGAAGGCGCCACCCGAGAAGAAGACCATCCGCTTCGCCACCTCGGGATCGGTGCGCGTCAGCTCGGCGTGCAAGTCCATGCCGGTCATCTCGGGCATCATCAGGTCCGAGATCACCAGGTCGAACTTCTCGTGGCGGATCGCCTGCAGCGCCGCGCGGCCGGTCTCCACGAAGACGACCTCGTGCTCCCGCGAGAGGGTGCGGCGCACGGCGCGCGCGACCAGGGGATCGTCCTCTACGAGAAGGATGCGGCCGCGCCGCGCCTCGCCGGCCGGCGCGCTCGCCGGCGCCGGCGTCGGTTCGCGGTCGGTGGCGGGGAGCGTCACGCGGAACGTGCTTCCCCCGCCGGGGGTACTCTCCGCCTCGATGCGTCCGCCGAGCGAGGAGACGATCCCGTGGCAGATGGACAGCCCGAGGCCGGAACCGGATCCGACCGGCCGGGTGGTGAAGAAGGGGTCGAAGACGCGGGCCAGCACGTCCGGAGGCATTCCCGCGCCGGTATCGCGCACCTCGAGCAGCACCTCGCGGTCCCGCCCGGGCCGCACCGAGACCCGCACTTCGTTGCCGTCCGCCTCGCCCTCCGGAATCGACTGGGCGGCATTCAGGATGAGGTTCACCAGCACCTGCCCCAGGTGCGCCTCGCTCGCCTCGACCGGCGGGGCCGGCTGGAAGTCGCGCACGACCCGCGCCCGGTGGCGCAGCTCGTTGGCGAGCAGGTGCAGGACCTGCTCCGCCACCTGCGCCACGTCGAGCGGCCGGCGGCGCTCGTCGAGCCCGCGCGAGAAGACCTTCAGCCCGCGGACGATCTTCGCCACCCGATCGGCGCCCCGATGCGCCTCGGCGACTGCCTCGAGCAGGTCGCGGGTGTGCTCCGTATCGGGCAGCGCCTTGGCCAGCTCCTGGCCGAGGAGGGCCAGGTTTGCGAGGACGGAGGACAGCGGGTTGTTGATCTCGTGCGCCAGCCCTCCGGACAGGGTGCCCATGGAGGCCATCCGCTCGGAGAAGACGAGCTGGGCCTGCAGGCGCGCGCGCTCCTCCTCGGCGGCGCGCTCCGGGCCGGCGTCGCGCAAGACGAGCAGCGCGCCGGAGACGGCTCCCGAATCGTCGCGCAGCGGCACCGCCGTATCGACGACCGCGCGCTCCCCGCCTCCCTTGGCGACGAGCAGCGCGTGCGCGCCCGGACTGCGCGCGACGGCTTCGCCCCGCAGGGCACGGGCGACCAGATCGTCGAGCGTCTTCCGGTCCGCGGCGGCGACGATCCGCACGACGTCGGAGAGAGGCTTTCCGCGCGCGTCGCGCGCCGCCGTTCCCGTCAAGGTCTCGGCGCGGCGGCTCAGGCGCGTGACGTGCCCGCCGCCATCGACCGAGATGAGCGCGTCACCGAGGCTGTCCATGAGCCGCTCCAGGGCATCCTGCGCATCGCTCATCGGAGCGCTCGTAAGCCTGTAGGCTTAACACCCACAGGCGCGCACCCGTGGGGGCCGGGCTTGTGGACGGACGAGTCGCGAGCCTCGCAGGCGGCAGCCCGCTTCCGGGCTCCCGCGCCGCAGCGGGGACAGCGCATCAGCTGCGCACAGTACAGGGCGTCCGTACGTTCGAGCAAGTAGTGGACAGTTCGGCGGACGTTCGTCAGATACACGACCAACCCTCCGCCCGACGTGCTTCTACGGTGTCCACAAAGTGGTCACCGCTCCTTTTCGGGCTATACGCCCCGTCGGACGTCGGGCTATAAGCGGGCCAGCGAGCGGTGTAGGGCGTTCGCGTACGGAGGACCGACTCTTGGCGACGCAGGTCGTGCTGATGGGGCTCGGAGCCATCGGGCGACTCATCGCCCGGGCCGTCCTCACGCGGTCTGACCTGGAGATCGTCGCCGCCGTGGATCTCGATGCGCAGCGGGTCGGACGCAAGCTGTCCGACGTCGTCGACGCGCCGGCACCGGAAGTGATCGTGACTCCCGATGCCGCGGCGGCGCTGAAGAAGGCGCAGCACGGCGTGCTGCTGCACGCGACCGGAAGCAGGCTGGACCGCGTCGAGGGCGAGCTTGCCCAGGCGCTGTCGGCGGGCCTCGCCGTGGTGTCCACCTGTGAGGAGCTCTCGTACCCGTGGCTGCGCCATCCGGAGATCGCCGAGCGTCTCGATCGGATCGCCGAGCGGCGCAAGGTGGCGCTCCTGGGAACGGGCGTGAACCCCGGATTCGTGCTCGACCGGCTTCCCGCGACGCTCGGCAATGTCGTGGGGCGCGTCGACCGCGTGCAGGCGAGGCGCGTGGTGGACGCGCGCACCCGCCGCCTGCAGCTGCAGCGGAAGGTCGGCGCGGGGTTGAACGAGGAGGAGTTCGACCGCGGCGTCGACGACGGCACCATCGGCCACGTCGGGCTGATGGAGTCGGCCGCGCTGGCGGCGCTCGGGGTGGGGCTCGAGGTCGACGAGGTCGACGAGGACATCGATCCGGTCGAGACCGAAGAGGACGTGCAGGGCGAGGGGTTCACCGTGCCCCGCGGCGGCATCGTGGGCGTGCACCAGGTGGCGCGGGCCTTCCACGACGGGAAGGAAGTGGCGCATCTCGAGCTGACCATCGCGCTCGGCGCGCCCGATCCACGCGACGAGATCGAGCTGATCGGCGATCCCGGGATCAAGTGCGTCATCCCCGGCGGGGTGCCGGGCGACAAGGCCACCGCGTGGTCGGTCGCGCACGCGGCGCCGCTGGTGGCCTCTGCCGAGCCCGGGCTCATCACCGTCTTGGACCTGCCCGCGGGCAGGTGAGGAGCGTAAACGCCGTGGACCGCAACGCCATCGGGCGCGAGTCGAAAGCGGCCATCAACGAGGTGGAGAAGGGGGCCATCCGCCGCTTCGCCGAGGCGCTCGGCGAGACGAACCCCATCTACTTCGAGGAGGCCGCCGCGCGCGCCGCCGGGTACCGCAGCGTCGTCGCTCCTCCGACGTTCCCCACGACCCTCCGCGCGGGCAGCGATCTGCGCGAGGGCCTGTTGCTCTCGCCCGGCAAGCACCTCCTGCAAGCCGAGCAGAGCTTCGAATACGCCCGCCCCATCGTGGCGGGAGACAAGCTGACCGTCCGCAGCAAGGTCGTCGAGATGTCGCAGCGCAATACGCCTAGCGGCCTGACCGACGTGGTGGTCATCGAGGACGAGGGCAAGGACGACACGGGCGCGGTCGTCTACCGGTCGCGCCAGCTCTGGGTGGTGCGCACCGCGCCCAAGCACGCCCCGGGAGACCTCCATGAGTAGCCGAAGCGCCGCCAAGAAGATGCGGCCGCCCCCCAAGTCCGCCGCCAAGGTCGCGAAGGTGGCCAAGCCGAAGGCGCCGCCGCGCAAGATGGCGAAAGTGACCAGGTTCCCCAAGGTGGGGAAGCACGCGGACAAGAAGCCGGTGCGCAAGCCGCCGCCGCCCGCGCGATCCGCGGCCCGGCCGGCGGCGCCCAAGGCGGCGGTGAAGAAGCCGTCGCCGCCGGCCGCGCCGATGCCCCCGCCGCGGCAGGTGCAGCCTCCCAAGCAGAGCCTGGCGCGCTCGTTCTACTGGAGCGAGCTGCGCGTCGGCGACGATCTGCCGCCGCTGAGCAAGCCCGCCATCGATCGCGTGCAGATCGCCCGCTACGCGGCGGCGTCGAACGACTTCAACCGGCTCCACCTCGACGAGCCGTTCGCGCACGCGCTGGGGTTCCCGGGCCTGTTCGCGCCAGGGATGCTGGCGATGGGGTTCGTCGGCCAGCTCCTCACGGCCTGGCTGCGGCGCGGCCACGTCCGCAGGCTGGCGGCGCGCTTCGTGAAGATCGTCTGGCCGGGCGACGAGCTGAACTGCCGCGGGCGGATCGCCGAGCTGCGCAAGGAGAACGGCGCCTGCTACGCGGACGTCGAGCTGTGGGCGGAGAACCAGAAGGGCGAGCTGGTCCTGCGCGGGCAGGCGACGTGCGAGCTGTACGAATCGCCGGCGGCGGGGGCGGGTGGGGACGCGGGAGGGCTGCTCTTCGCGCTGCAGGCGGGGAACGGGGGCGCCGCTGGGCAGCGAGCGCAGGCGAAGGGCGGCGCCAAGCCGCCGCCTCGCAAGCGGTGAGTCGGGCCGCGCTTGTGGCGGCTGTGGTGGTTGCCGCGGGCTGCGCGTCTGCGCGGAGAGCGGCAGCTCCGGCCGGGACGGCGACGGCGACTCCCCCGGCGACAGCGACTCCGGCAGCGGCAGCGAGTCCGGCGGCGACGCCGGCAGCGACAGCGAAGACGGCAGCGACGGCGACTGGAGTCGGCAAACCGACCGGGTCGCAGCGCGAGCTCATCGCCAGGGCCGCGGCTGCCTGGGAAAGCAAGGAAGAACCGGGATCGCTCGACGAGGCCATCCGGCTGTGGGAAGAGGCGGCCGCGCAGCCGCCGGTGCCTGTCGAGGCGCTGACCTCCGCGGCCCGGGCGCGCAGGCTGAGGTTCGAGCGGGCCGGGCTGGCGTCGTCGGACGGGCTGCACGAGACGGCGCGGGACGCGAGCGCCTGCGCGGATGACGCGCGGAGGGCGTGGGCCGCCGTCGAGCCGGACGCGGCGGCGGGCGCGGCCGCGGGGCAGCCGCTCGGCGACGTGCTCGCGCATGTCGGGGCGCGCGCGGCGGAACCTCTCTATTTCGAGGCGGTCTGCACCGCGGCGTGGGCGCGGGCGCAGGGGTTCACGCCCCTCATCGAACGGCGCGGCGAGCTGAAGCAGATGCTGACGCGCGTGGCGCAGCTCGCTCCGGATCTGGACGAGGCGGGAGCCGAGCGCGAGCTGGGGAAGCTCTATTCGGCGCTCCCGGCGTATGCGGGAGGCGATCTCCGCGAGGCGCGGGCGCACTTCGAGGCGGCGCTCGCGCGGGCGCCGTCGTCGGCGCGCACGCGGATCGTCTTCGCGCGCACGGTCGGCGTGAAGGCGCAGGATCGCGCGCTCTTCGAGGCGCAGCTGCAGGCCGCGTCGGCGGCGGAGGACCGCGACCTGGCGGAGGAAGCAAAGGAGATGCTCGCGCGCGAGAGCGAGCTGTTCGGGCCGGCGGAAGCCGCGCAACCGATCCCCGGCGGACCGACGAAATGAACGCTCAGCGCGCCACGCGCGCTTCCTTCGGACGCTCGACGCCGCGGCCCTGCTCCTGCAACGCGAGCGCGTTGGCCGGGTCGAGCGCCGTGGCCTTGGCGGTCTCGGCGCGAGCCCCGGCCGCGTCGCCCTGCCGCGCGAGGAGCCGCGCGCGGGCGAGGTGGTAGCGGGCGGTGGGCTGCAGCGCAGAGGCGTGGGCCGCGAGGAGCTTCGCGGCGCCCGCGAGGTCGCCGGCAATCTCGAGCGCGGCGGCGCCGTCGAGATAGGTCGAGGCATCCGCGGGATCCGCGGCGATGGCGGCGGCGAATTCCTGCGCGGCGATGGGCCTGCGCGCCGCCGCGTCCACGATCGCCCGTGCGCGCAGCGTGGCCGGATGGCGTGGCGCGAGCGCCAGCGCCGCGGCGGAGTCTTCCGCCGCCGACGCAGTGTCCTGCCCGGCAAGGCCCGCCTCGGCGCGCGCCGCCAGCGCGCGGGCGCGCAGCTCGGGCGTCAGATCCTGCTCGGGCGAACGCAGCACCGAGTCGAGCAGCGCGCGCGCTGCCTTCGCATCGCCGCGGCCCTGCCGCGCCAGCGCGACGTGCGCCCGCGCCTTGCCGATCTGCGATCGGATGTGGCCGGAGTGCGCCTGCAGAGCGCGATCGAACGCAGCCGCCGCGCCAGCAGCATCTCCTTCGGCGAGGAGGACCTCCGCGTAGTCGGCCACGAAGCGCGGCTGCCGCCAGTCGGCGTCCTGCGCGCGCTTGAAGCTCGCCTTCGCGTCCGCGAGCTTGCCTTGGCCGCGCTGCGCCCGCCCCAGGAGGTCGTGGAAGCGCGGGACCGCGGGAAGCGCGGGGTACTTGTCGAGCAGGGTCCGCGCATACGCCTCCGCCTCGGCGGCCTTGCCAGCCTGCAGCATGGCCAGCGCGTGCGCGTCGAACAGCTCCGCGAAGGGCAAGCCCTTGGCGTCCGCTTTGCGCAGCGTCTCCTCGGCGCGCCGGGCGCGATCGCCGTAGCCCGCGCCCACGAGCTGCGTCTCCACCTCGGCGAGCGCGACGACACCGAAGGCGTTGCGCGGGTGGATGCGCAGCACCTCCTCGAGCAGCTTCTCCGCGCGCAGCCACCCGGCCGGCGTGTCCTTGGCCATCTCGGAGCGCGCACCCCCGCCGCGGCCGCCCGGCCCGTCGATGAGCACCGCGACCTCGCGGCGGATCTGCACGTAGTGTCGGTAGCCGGCATAGATGCCAGAGGCGAGAAGCGCGGCGACGGCGGTCTTCAGGATGGCCGCGCGCCAGTTCGGGGCGGGATGAGTGATTGGGTCCACGCCTGGAAGGACGCACGCCCACGAGGGCATGGTCAAACCGGCCGCGCGCCATGCGTCCTCCGGCGGACGGATCCGGGGTCGGAGTTGTAAGCTATTGAAAATGCGCGCGCTTCGCCTCCCACGATCCGGGCGTCTCACCGGGCGGGTCGGCGAAGAACGCCCCGGTCCACGATCCGTCCCGCTCGTCAGGCCGCTGGCGCAGGTCGCCGTCGAACCCGTCGTTCCCGAGCTGGCCCGCGCAATTCGTGCCGCTCCGGCAGGTCGACTCGTCCTCGCCCACCGCGCCGATGGACGCGCGTCCACCGAACACGAGCAGGTTCGAGCGGAACCGGATGGACCCGAGGAGCTCGACGGCCGCGCCTCCGGCGAGACCGACGGCGCCGGCGCAGGCGTTCTCGATCAAGCGGGCCGCGAGCACGCCACCGGTGAAGTCGTCCACCCAGCCGCCCAGTCCGGCGCAGTCGACGATGCACTCGCGGCCGGCGCGGCAGTCGGTCGCCTCGGCGATGCATTGCCAGGGCGTGGCGAGCGACAGGGCGGCGTCGATCGCCGACACGACTGCATTCCCCACGTCCACGTCGACCTGGCGGCGTGCCACCGTGACCTGATGGCGCGCGGGCATGGACCCGGGCACCTCCTCGACGGCCGCGGAAAAGGGCGCGGCGTGCACGGTGACGGCCGGGAACACCTCGCCGCTGCATCGCCGCGATGGGAACGCGTCGCCCGCGTCGCTGGTGGTGACGTCGAGGCGCGCGCAGTCGGGTGGAACGGCCGGGTCCCCGGCGATCGACTCTCCGCACAGCGGAAGCCAGTAGAAGACGAGGCTGGTCCACACCTCGCTGCCCACCACATGGGCGGCGTCCGCGCCGGGAGACAATCTCATCCTGCCCTCGGCGCGCAGGAAGCTGAGCAGCGTGCCGAGATCGTCCCCGAGGCGCACCACCGCGTAGAACCAGCCCGGCAGGAACTGGCCGAGCAGGGCGTCGATCACCGACTGCAGCCACCGCGGCAGGCCCAGCCGGCCCGAGAGGAACTGGTCGAGCGCGCGGATGCCGGCGAAGGCCTCGCGCAACGCCGGCGGGAGCGAATCGCGGATCGCGAAGACGTGCTTCGTGTACCAGACCCCCGTCACGTCGGGCACCGCGGGCTGCCCGGGCACCGGTCCCGGCTCGCAGGCGCCATCGATGCATTCGTATCCGGGAGGGCACTCGATCTCGCAGGTCCCCGTCCGCTCGCCCAGGACGGTCACCGCGAAGTAGACGCCGTCGCCTCCAGCCGCCGGGAAGGCCGCCGCTTCGAAGCCGGGCTCCACCGCTCCGGCGAGCAAGAACGCCTGCGCCTCGCCCGCGTCGTTGGTGGTGGCGCGCGCCGCCTTGCCTCCTTCGCTGCCCAGCGTCGAGCGCGCGGCGGCAGGCACGGAGAAGAGGATGGCGTCGCCGGCGATGGGCGCTCCGGTGTCGGCGTCGATCTCGCGGACGCGCAGCGGCGCCGATCCCGACGCCGAGACCAACAGCGAGCCGGTCCGCCCGTCCTCGTCGATGAGCGTGCCGGGACCCGGCGCGATGCGCAGCAGCTTGCGGACCGGGACCACCTCGACGGTGAAGGTCACTTCCGGCGCGTCGAACGCCGGCGCGCTGGCGATCACCTCGGCGCTGCCGGTGCGGGCGCCCGCCGTGAGCGCAAGGATCGCCACGCCGCCTGCGCCGGTCGTCGCCTCCTGGGACCCGGAGCTCAAGACGCCGGCGCCGGCCCCGATCTCGAAATGGACGAGCGCGCCGGGTACACCGCCGACCTCCTCGCGCGCCAGGACGACGCGCACCGCGCGGGTCTCCCCGGGATGCAGGACGAGCCCGGTTTCTCCAACCGCTGCCAGCTTGTAGGAAGCGGGGCCGGAGCGTTGGCTCGCGGGATCGCCTCCGCAGGCGAGCGCGGAAAGCGCGAGGAATGTCGCGAGCGGCCGTGCCATCGGCCGCATCGTTCCGGATCGCGCGGCCGCCGCCCATCGGTCGACCGCACGACGCAAGGGCTTTCGTCCCCCTTCCGGGCGCCGTCCTCGAAGTGCTAAGCCGATCCCATGGCCTCCCCGTCCACGTTGCGGGCCCAGGCGCTGCTCGAGTTCGAGCTGCCTGCAGCGCCGCAGCGCGTGGATGAAGTTTCCTCGGGGGCGCCGGGCGCGTGGGTGTTTCGCATCCACGTCCCCGCAGGCAGGTTCCTCCTCGTCTGCGCCGAGGGCGCGCTGGCGGTCGCCTTCGAGGCCACCCTGTTCGATCTGCTGGCGGAATCGCGCTATCCGGCGCCGCGGCCCAGGCGCGCGAGATCGGGAGCCTTCATCGCCAAGGTCGAGGGTCAAGCCAAGCATGCGGGCGCCGCCTGTTACCCGGTCGGTGCGGGCGAGGAGCTGGATCCATCCCGGGCCACCACGCCGCAGTTCCTCGAAGTCGGCAGACTTCTCGCGCGGCTCCACCAGCTGGGCGAAACCCACCCGGCATCCGTCCCGGCGCCGCTCGCCTGCGCCGAGCTGGCCGGCCGGCTGCCGGCGGGCGCGCAGGCGGAGCGGCTGGGGCCGGCGCTGCGAACCGACTTCTGCTCGCTGCCGTCGGGGGCCACGCACGGCCGGCTCGGCCCGGAGCAGGCGCTCTACATCGGCGACCGCTGCTCGACGGTGCTTCCTTCGGGAGAAGCGCACAGTGGTCCGCTGGTGCTCGACCTGGCACGGACGGCCTGCGCCTGGGCGGTGAGGGCGGCGGAGCAGCTTCCCGCGCTCCGCGCCGTTCTCTCGGGCTACCAGGCCTTGCGGCGCCTGGACCCTGACGAGCGCGACGCGCTCTACCCCGCGCTCCTGTGCGCGGCGGCGCGGGAGGGCGCGTATTGCCTGCTGGCGGGCCGGCCCGATGCGGTCGCCGCGCTCTCCGCCGTCGAGCGGCTCGGCGAGAACGAAGTCCGCGCCGCGGCAGGGTGACCAGGAGCTGAACAAAAATAATAATCTTTGTTGGTTACAT
>JBJMQJ010000204.1:0-43280 GCA_045802765.1 Myxococcales bacterium | reverse complement strand
TGGACCACGCAGTACAGGTACGTCAGATCGCTCATCGAGAGGCCCAGGTCCGGCCGAACGCCAGGAGCTGCCGCGGTCCTCGCGGAGGAGGCGTCACGGCCGGGGCGGCCAGCATAGCAGGGGTCCGCCTGCGGATCGCCTCGACCTCCCTCGTCTCGGCGGCGGCCGCTCGACCGCAGCGGGCGCACCCCGGCGGCGTGAGCGCGTTGACCAGCACCGGTCCGGTGGGGATGCCGAGCCGCCGCAGCGCGCGCAGGAGGCGCTCGGTCTCCATGCGCGGGAGGGCGGCGGCGCGCGTGACCGGGACGAACAATGCCCGCGCCGGGTCGCGGATCAAGTCCTGCAGCTCGCGCAGCTCGCGAGCGGTGGTCGTGAGGGTCCGCGCGAGGTCGCCGAGGCCGATCACGCGGCGGTACTTGAGGAGAATGGCGAGCAGGGCGTGGATCCAGCCGAGCGCCTTTTCCGGCATCTCCAGCAGGCGCAGCGCATGCCCCGTCGGGGCGGTGTCGACGACGACCCGGTCGAACCCGTCCTGGAGCGCCTCGATCACCGCGAAGAGCGCGAACAGCTCGTCGATCCCTGGCGGCGCGAGCTCGATCAGGTCCTGCACCACCTGCCGATCGAAGGTCGCGTCGAAGCGCGCCCCGCCGCGGAGCGCGTCGAACAGCTCGTCGACGCTGCGGCGGTACTGCTCGCGGCGCGAAGCGAACGCCCCGTCTGCATCCAGCTCGCGCGCGACGAGCCGCGCCGCGACCTCCCGCGGCTCGTCGGAGAGCGAACGGCCGAGGACGTCGCCCAGCGAATGCGCGGGGTCGGTGGAGAGGACGAGCACGCGCTTTCCCCTCCGCGCGAGGTGCAGCGCGCACGCCGCCGCGCAGGTCGTCTTCCCTACCCCGCCCTTGCCGCCGAACAGCAGCAGCCGCACTCCGTCCGGGGCGGCCCAGGCCGTACCGCGGGTGGGCCACGGCCATGTCCGTCCTGGCCGCGGCGGCCGCGGCCGTGCGGAGGAGAGCCGCCGCAAGGCCGCAAGTCCCCGCGGCTCCTCGTCGGCCGTGGGCACGAGGCGCAGCGGCACTCCGGGGAATGCCGCCCGAGCCGCACGCAGGATGCGCGCCTCCTCCGCGCGCCGGCCGGCGCACAGAGCGCAGGCCGAGCGCGGTGCGGGGGTCACGCGGTTCACGACCAGCTCGCCCAGGTGCGCGCCGAGCCGCGCAAGCCCCGCGACGCCGTCCACCGCCTCCCGGAGCGCCAGCTCCTCCGCCAGCATCACCCAGTGGAACGCGCACCGGTCCCGATCGCGCAGCAGCGCGCGGAGATCTTCCGCTTGCCGCTCGATCTCGGCGATGACGGCATCGCTCGAATCGGGCACGTACCGCCCGCGCAGCGATTGCGACATCCAGCGGTGCTTCTGCTGCAGATCGCCCAGCACGCGCGCGAGCCGGCCCAGCGTATCGGGCATCGCGAGCAGCCGCAGCGTATGCCCGGTCGGCGCGGTGTCGACCACCACGAGGTCGTACTCGCCGGCGGCCGCTAGGCGGGTGAGCTCCAAAAGGCCGATCAGCTCGTCGACGCCGGGCAGCGACTGCGAGAGGAGCTGATCGACGTCCTCGTCGTCGAGGTACGTCCCCCGCGAGGCGAGCACCCGGAAGGAGCGCTCCCGCTTCTGGAACCAGCGCGAGAGCGCGCGGTCGGCGTCCAGCTCCACCGCGAACAAGCCTCGAGACACTCGCCGGGGCCGCGCGGAGAGCCGCTCTCCCAGCGCGTCTCCCAGCGAATGGGCGGGATCGGTGGACACCGCCAGGACCCGACGGCCGCGCGCTGCGAGCGCAAGCGCGTGCGCCGCGGCGCAGGTCGTCTTCCCGACTCCACCCTTGCCGGCGAAAAAGGAGAAGACCACGGTCTTCCCCGTCAGCGCAGGCCCGCAACCGACCCAGACGACCGCAAGCCGCGAGCCGCACGCCGCAAGCCGCTCTCCTCACTCCTCGCCGTGGATCGTGGCCTCGACGCCGGTCACCTTCATCTCGCCGGGATCGAGCGCCTCGCCGCGCTGGCGCTCGCGGATTGCGCGCAACCGGGCGAGCAGGTCCGCCTCGAGCGCGCGGAACCCCTCTTCGTCGATCTCGCCCAGCTCGAGCCGCATCTGCGCCGCCAGCAGCTCCTCGCGCAGCCGCGAGTCGTCGTTCAGCTCGGAGTCGGCGGCCGCGGCGATCTTGCCGAGGACGAACTTGATGCCGCCCACCAGCATGCGGTCGAGGACGATCACTTTCCTTCCTTGGCGCGCTCCAGCTTCAGCCGGATGTTGACGAAGTTGTACGGCGGCCACGGCCCCGTGTACTTGAAGGTCAGCTTGTCGTGCTTGGCGCCGATCTGCTTGACGCGGTGGTCGAACGACAGCTCCTTGTCGCGCGACACGAGGAACGCCGCGTTCATGATCATCTTGTCGCCGATGGGCTTGTTGGCCCGGGAGGCGACCGCCACGTCGCGCAGCGCCTCGAAGATCTCGGCCACGTACTTCTCGGACATCGACTGCAGCGCCGCGTCGACCAGGCGCCCGTACTGCATGCGCGCGAAGTAGGTGGACCCCTTCTGCGCTCCGATCTGGGTCTTCAAGTTGCGGATGTCCTCGTCGGCGCGCTCGATCTCGCGGATCATCACGTCGCGGTCCCAGAGGACCTTGAGGCCGAACTCCAGCTTGTCCTGCATCTTCACCAGCACGTCGTGGAACGCGTCGTACGCGGAGCGCAAGAGCTCGACGATGTCGTCGTGCGTCTTGAAGACGGTCCCGAACGACATGGGGATGACGGTGTACTTGCGCATCACCGTCTCGTTGACGCGCTCGTGGGCGAGCACGTTCTCCCGGGTGGGATCGTGCACCTCGATGGGAGTGTCGGACACCACCGCGGCGATGTCCTTGTAGTTGACCGTGTGCACGTCGGCCGGATCCGAGCCGATCCCGAGCGGACCGAAGCGCAACGCCTCGCCGCTCTGGATGATGCAGTAGACGTACTTGCCGCGCCCGCCGTTTTCGGTCTTCGTTCCGGTGTCCGAGGGCACCTCGGGCGCCAGCGCGCGCGCTCCGGCGCCCTCCTTCGAGCGCACGCGGGGTGACGCCTTGGCCCCGCGCTTCTTCTTCTGCGCTTCCGGCATCCTACCCCTCCGCCTTCGCCGCGTTCATCCGTGATGAAGAGAGCATCTTGCGGATCTCGGCGACCAACTGGTCGGGAAGGCACGGCTTGGCGACGAACGAATCGCAGCCCGCCTCCATGGCGCCCTTCGAATGTCCGTGCATGGCGTGTCCGGTCAGGGCGACCACGGGGATTGCGTTGGTGCGCTGATCGGCCTTGAGCCTGCGCGTCGCTTCCCAGCCGTCCATGACGGGAAGCGAGAGATCCATGATGATGATGTCTGGCCGGTTGGCGAAGGCCTGGTCGAGCGCCTCCTTCCCGTTGGCCGCCTGGATGACGCGGAACCCGGAGAAGGCGAGGTACTCGGCGTACATCTCCCGGTTGTCCTGGAAGTCGTCGACGACCAGGACGAGCGGCTCTCGGGTCATGGCCTCCTCCCTTGCCGGGGTACGTGCAGGGTGAAGATGGACCCCGCGCCGAGCTTGCTCTCCACGGTGATGCGGCCCGCCAGCATGTTCGCCAGTCGCCGGCAGATGGAAAGCCCCAGCCCCGCGCCGCCGTACTGGCGCGTGACGGAGTCGTCGGCCTGCCGGAAATCGTCGAAGATCTTCTGCTGGTCCTTCTCCGCGATGCCGATCCCCGTGTCCTTCACGGCGAGCGAAATCTCGTCCCGCGCGGCATCGTAACCGGCGCTCACCCGGATCGCACCCTGCGGGGTGAACTTGATGGCGTTGGTGAGGAGGTTGAGCGCGATCTGCTTGACCTTCTGGCGGTCGCCGTGCACGGCCGGCAGGTCGCCCGCCAGCTCGGTCGTCGCGGAGAGGTGCGCCTTCTGGATGAGCGGTTCCACCTCGGCCAGCAGCTCGCCGAGCAGCGTGGCAAGCTCGAACTGCTCGAGGTGCAGCGGCATCTTGCCGGCCTCGATCCGGCTGATGTCGAGCAGGTCGTTGATGATGTTCAAGAGGTGCTTGGCGTTCGAATCGACGCGGCCGAGGTTCTTTTTCTGCGGCGGCGTCATCTCGCCGTTCACGCCCTGCAGCAGCATGCTGGTGTAGCCGAGGATCGCGTTCAAGGGCGTGCGGAACTCGTGCGACATGTTGGCGAGGAACTGCGACTTGAGCTGGGAGGCCTGCTCCAGCTCGATCGCTTGCCGCTGCAGCAGCTCGTTGCGCCGGACCAGCTCGCCGGTCGCCTCGCGCACCTTCTCCTGCAGCTCCTTCGACGCGCGCTCGAGCTGCTCGTAGAGGCGCGCCTTGTCCAGCGCCTCGGTGCGGTCGTGCAGGATGGTCACCACCGCGGTGACCTCGCCGTGCTCGCTCAGCACCTTGCCGCTGATCGCCTCGACCGGCAGCGGCCTGCCGGCGTGGGGGTCGGCGAGGCTGATCTCTCCCCGGAAGCGCGACGCCCCGCCCGAGAGGAAGACGTTGGAGACGAACGAGGAGAAGTGCGCGTCGTTGGTGCGCACCGCGCGCTGCATCTCGTCGCCCTCGCCCTCCGGGGCGGTGAAGAGGCGCTCCGCCGGAGCATTCATCAAGAGGATCTTGCCCGACGGGTCGGTCACCAGGATCGGATCGGCCACCGAGTCGATGATCAGGTCCAGCCGGTCGCGCTCGGCGCGCACGTCCGCCTCGGCAATGCGCAGCTTGCGGTAGTTCTCCTCGATCTGCTCGGTGGCGGCGCGCAGGTCGGTGACGTTGCGCAAGATGGAGACGAAGCCGGTGCCCTCGCGCGGGTGCTGCACGGTCGTGGAGAGCAGCTCGAAGAGCAGGTCGCTGCCCTCGGTCGGGTTCACCAGCAAGAGCTCGCGCCGGGCCGCCTCCGGCTCGTCGATGGCCTGCCGCGAGAGCGCGGCCGAGAAGAGCATGTTGTTCAAGGTGACCGCGCGCTGGCGGCCCTCGCTCTGCTCCTCGCGCGCGACGAAGAGCGCGTCGGCGCGGGTGTTGGAGATGATGATGCGGCCTTCGGTGTCGGTGAGCAGCACCGGGTCGGGCACCGAGTTGACGACGCTGAGCAGGAACTCCCGCTCGCGCTGCAGGCGTTGCTCGGACTCGACGACGCGGCGCATCGTCCGCAGATGGACGAGCTTCTGCCCCAGCGCATCGGCGAGCCAGCGCGCCTCGCGCTCGAGGGCCGTGGAGGGCGGGCCCGCCAGCAGGATCCCCACCCGCGCTTCGGGACGCTCGCCGATGGGCAGCGGCACCGCGACGAATGCCCCGGGTCCCAGGGACGGCGCCCCGCGCGCCTTCCCAGTCTGGAAGACGATCGGCGCGGAGCGGGACAGCGCGAGGGACAACGGGTGCGCTTCCTCGTCGCGGTGCACGGAGAACCGCTTCAGTTGCGCGGGTGTGACGCCAAAGCCGGCCAGCGCGCGCAGCTCGTCCGTCTCCGGGTCGACCAGCGCGCAGACCGCCGCCCTGGCGCCGCCGTTCTGCGCCAGCCAATCCACGGCGCGCTGCGCGCACTCGCCGGCGTCGTCGCTCGCGAGGAGGATCTCGGCGAGAGCAAGGCGCGCCAGCGCGGTCGACTCCGTCGGCCGGGTGGTCGCGGACGCCGGTGCCGGGCGCGCCAATGCCCTTTACTCCGTGCGCCGGCGCTTGGCCCGGTTTCCCGCGGCAAGCTGCGCCTTGAGCGCCGCATTCTCGGCGAGAACCGCTTCGTGCGCGCGCGCCTCGACCGCCCTCGAGCCGACGGTCGTCGTTTGCGCCACGGCTTCGGAATACTTGAGGTAGGTGTCGATGGACGCGACCACGACGCGTGCCTCGACGGTGATGAGGTCGATGCCGACCAGCGAGACGCGGACCCAGGCGTCGATCACGATGCCTTTGTCCAGGACCCGATCGAGAACGTCGATCAGGCTGGATCCGCCAGATGCTCTTTCGACGGGCATGGTCGAATCTCCAGGTTAGCGTCGCGGCGCGCTGCGCCGGATAGCGGTAGGGCGGGTGAGGGTTTCGAGCTTCCGCTCGAGTAGCCGGACCTGTTCGCGCAGGGCCTCGTTCTCCGCCTGGTCGCGGTTGCGCCCCGGGGCGAGGTGATGGTCGTACTTCCACCAGTCGAGGCCGATCTCCTGCGCCTTGTCGATCGAGCAGACGATGAGGCGGATGCGCACGGTGAGGAGCTCGACCTCGGCGAGCGACACCTTGATGTCGCCGGCGATGACGAGCCCCTTGTCGAGTACGCGGTCGAGCACGTCCACGAGACCGCTTGCCTGGTGTCTTCCTACCTGCAACTCGGTGGGCATCGGAATACAGGTTGTAGACCGACCCCTGCCCGGTCGCGCAAGGGGCCGCCCGCCCGTGTGCCGGCCTGGCGGCGGTCTGTGTTCGCTGGCGAACAATTCACGGCCAGTGTGTACGTATGCGACACCGATGCGACGAGACTACCCGCCTCGTGCGACAACGCAACGCGTCGCAGGAAGGGCGGGCGGGCGGCCAAGCGGTCAGCGGTGCGAGGGCCGGACGCGCGTCTGCAGGAACTTCGCGCGTCACCTTTGCCAGGCATCCTGCGCCACGAGTCATGCAAACCGGAACCCGAGAGCAGCTCCTGGTCGTGTTGGTGGAGGACGATGCGGACCTCGCCGAGCTCACGCAGGCGGCGCTGGAGCAAGAAGGCTTGCAGGTCGCGGTCGCGCATGACGGCCTCGAAGGCCTCGAGCTCATCGACAAGCTCCGGCCGCAGGTCGTCATCACCGACCTGGTGATGCCGGTGCTCGACGGCCTGGAGCTGATCCGCCGGCATGCGGCGCGCCCCGCTCCGCGCGCGCCGGTGATCGCGGTTTCCGCGGTCGGCGCGCGGCTGCGGGCCGCGCGGGAGCTCGGCGCCGCGGAGGTGCTGCTGAAGCCCGTGTTCCCCGAGGAGCTGCTGCAGTCGGTGTGGAAGGCGGCGCGCGGCGAGCCGTAGCTCCCGTCCTCGCGAAGCGATGTCGCGGCTTGTCAGCCCGACTCCGCGTCGTCAATTTGCATGGATGCCATGCTTGCAGATGGTGCGGGAGCAGTTCGGGAGCGCCACTCTCATCCGCCTGCGCGGCGCTTTCGATCTCGCGCAGGCCGTGGAGCTGCGCGGCGCGCTCCATCAGCTCGGCAACGACGTCATCCTCGACTTCAGCCAGGTGGACGACCTCCGCGTCCACGCGCTCGGCGTCGTCGCGCAATCGGCGCAGCCCGGATTGCATCTGCTCGGGTTGCGCCAGCATCACGTCGACGTGCTCGGGTACCTCGGCTTCGACGTGGACGACGGCGGGCGCTTGCTGCGGCGCGAGGCGGGCGCCGGAGCGCAGTGACGTCCGCGGGGCGAAGGCAGATGCGGCGCTACCGTCCTGCCGTGAGAAGGCGCATGTTCGAATGGTGACGGAGCACCCGGACGGGTGGTTCAGGCAGTTCGCCTGCCGTGTTTCGGACGCGGTCGGCAGCTATTGGGCGTTCATCGTCGCGCTCGGCGTCGTCCTCGCGTGGGCGGTGACGGGGCCGCTGTTCCATTTCTCGGATTCCTGGCAGCTCGTCATCAACACCGGCACCACCATCGTCACCTTCCTCATGGTGTTCCTCATCCAGGCGACGCAGAACCGGGACGGCAAGGCGATCCAGCTCAAGCTGGACGAGCTGATCCGCGCGCAGCGCTCGGCCCGGAACGTCTTCGCGGACCTGGAGCACGCGAGCGAAGCGGAGCTGAAGGAATTCGAGGAGGAGTTCCGCGAGTTGCGCCGGCGCGGGCACGCGCCGAAGAGCGCGGTGCGCAAGGCGGTCGCCGAAGTGAAGAAGAAGTGATCTCGTCTAGAGGAGAGGGGCGATCCGGGCGAGGTCCTGGATGAAGCGCTGCGTCTCGCGCCTCCGCGTCTCGTCGTCCGGCGCGCGCAACAGCGAGCTGGGGTGCACCGTCGCCATCACGTAGGGCGCGAGCTCCGACCGGAGAAGCTCGCCGCGGTGCACGGTCACCTTGAACGTCCTTCCCAACAGCGCCTGCGCGGCGGTGGCGCCGAGGCAGACCAGCACCCGCGGCTTGACCAGCGCGAGCTCCGCGTCGAGCCACGGACGGCAGGCCGCGATCTCGCGCGCATTGGGCTTCTCGTGGATGCGCCGCTTGCCGCGCGCCTCCCACTTGAAATGCTTGACCACGTTCGTCACGTAGACGAGATCGCGATCGATGCCGGCCTCCAGCAGGGCGCGATCGAGCATCTTGCCGGCGGGGCCGACGAAGGGGCGTCCGGCGCGGTCCTCGGAGTCGCCCGGCTGCTCGCCGACCATCATGGCGTGCGCCGATCTGCCCCCTTCCCCGAAGACCGTCTGGGTGCCGCACTTGTAGAGGTCGCAGGCGCGGCAGTCCGCGGCGATCTCGCGGAGCAGCGGAAGCGTCGGGTGGGGAGGGATGAGCGGCGCCGCGGTCGGCACCTCGAGGGCGCGTCCCATGACGGCAAACGTATGCACGTCGTAGGATGCGGCCATGGAAGCGGCGGCGCCGACGCTCGAGCAGATCCGCGCCGCCCGCGAGAAGCTCCGCGACCTCGTCGTGGAGACGCCGCTGTGGCGCTGGCAGGGCGACGCGGTCGAGCAGGCGGCGGGCCGCGGCACCCAGGTCCTCCTCAAGCTCGAGCTGTTCCAGCACGCCGGGAGCTTCAAGCCGCGCGGCGCGCTGTCCTCCATGATGGACCTCGCCCCCGATGCGCTGCGGCGCGGCGTCACCGCGGTGAGCGCCGGCAACCACGCGATGGCGGTGGGGTACGCCGCGCGTGCCCTCGGTACTTCCGCCAAGGTGGTCATGCCGCGGACGGCCAATCCCGCGCGCGTGCAGGGTTGCCGCGAGTACGGAGCGGAGGTCGAGCTGGTCGAGGACGTGCACCGGGCGTTCACCCGGGTGCGCGAGATCGAGGAGCGGGAAGGGCGCGCCTTCATCCACCCCTTCGAGGGCCCTCTCGTGGCGCTCGGAACGGCGACGCTGGGCATGGAGATGTGCGAGCAGGCGCGCGAGCTGGACGCGGTGATCGTTCCCATCGGCGGAGGAGGGCTGTGCGCCGGCGTCGCCTCGGCCGTGAAGCAGCTCGTCCCGCGCTCCGCCGTCTACGGCGTCGAGCCGGTGGGCGCGGACTCGATGCACCGCAGCTTCGCGAGCGGCAAGCCCGAGTCGATCGACGTCGTCCGGACCATCGCGGACAGCCTCGGTGCGCCGCACGCCGCGCCGTACAGCTTCGCCCTCTGCCGCCGCTACGTCGACCGGCTCGTCAAGGTGGACGACGACGCGCTCCGTTCCGCCATGGCGCTCCTCTTCCGCTCCGCGAAGCTCGCCGTCGAGCCGGCCGGCGCCGCCGCCACTGCCGCCCTATGCGGCCCGCTGCGCGAAACGCTCTCCGGCAAGCGCGTCGCCGTGATCGTCTGCGGCGCGAACATCGACGCCCCCACCTTTGCCAAGCACCTCGGCGTGGCAGGCTAGAAGCGATTCACGCGCCGCCAGACGGTCCAAAACAATTACACCACGGAGCACACCGAGCACACGGAGTTCTAGGGTTTTTGAAAAAACCCCGTCTCAGTGTGCTCCGTGTGCTCTGTGGTGCAGTGGTTTGGTCCGATCAGTGGCTAGATCTGGTGGATGGGGCGGATCAGGGTCGGGACCAGTGGGTATGTCTACAAGCACTGGCGGGACCTGCTCTACGAGGGAGTTCCGGCGGCGGGCTGGCTGGAGCGGTATGCGCAGGTGTTCGACACGGTCGAGCTGAACGCCACCTTCTATCGCCTGCCGAGCGCTTCCATGGTCGACGGCTGGCGGGAGCGCACGCCGCGCGGATTCCTGTTCGCCTGCAAGGGCAGCCGCTACATCACGCATATGAAGCGCCTGAAGGATCCCCGCCCGGGGCTCCAGCGCTACTTCGAGCTTGCGCTTCGGCTCGGTCCCAAGCTGGGCCCCATCCTCTGGCAGCTGCCGCCGCAGATGAACCGGCCCGATCTGCCGCGTCTCGACGACTTCCTCGCCAGCGTGCCCCAGGATCTCCGCCACGCCGTCGAGTTCCGCAGCGCCGCCTGGTACACGGACGAAGTGTGCGAGGTGCTCGACCGGCACCGCGCCGCATTCTGCGAGCACGACCTGGTCGATCGGGCTCCGCCGGCCCACACCGCTGGGTGGCGGTACGTCCGCTTCCACGGAGCGACGGGCAAGTATCGCGGCCGGTACGGGCGCACGGCGCTGCGCAGGTGGGCCCGCGACCTGAAGGGATACGGACGCGACTCGTACGTCTACTTCAACAACGATACCCACGGACATGCGGTCCAGGACGCCCTCGATCTGTCCGAGCTGCTCGAGCAGCTTCCCGCCAGCTCCGCGCACGCCGCGGCATCGGTGCGATGAGGCGCGCCCGTCGGCGGCGGCCGGCTACCTGTGGCGTCGCGGCGTACGTCCCACCGCCCGGGATTCCGTTCCCGGGATCAGCTCGATGCGGATGATCGGGTCGCCCGGCTCCGCCACCGGAATGTCCGCCCGCAGGAACGCGGGAGGGTCCGGCCGGTAGTACCAGAGGTATTGGTCGGGCGCCTTGACGAACAGCCGGGCGAACCAGGGGACCTCGGGATGGACCACGTACCGCGCCGCCGGAAGCCGGCGGCCTCCCATGGCGAGCTCGCCCACCTGGTCGCGCGAGACGGTGACCGTCACCGTGCGGGGCTTGGTCGTGAAGACCACCGCGGTCAGCTTTATCTTCTCGCCTTTGTCGAGCCGCTCGCTCAAGTTCTTGAGCGCATACATGAACCCGACACCCGCGAACGCGTCGCGGGTGCCGTCGAGATGATCGTCCCAGGTATCGACGCCGTCTCCGTTGCGCTTGCGCGCGGTGGCGTGGCCGGTGGTCAGGTCGACGGCGAACCGGCGAAGCACCTCGCCGCCCCGGGTCTCCTCCCACGTCCACGAAACCTGGCGGAGCCGGGGCCGTTGCTCGAGGACCGTCTCCTCGCGGATGCGGCGGCCGTCGCGCAGGTCGAAGATCCCTTGCGAGTGCAGCTTCCCTTGCTCGATGGACTGGGTGAGCGTCCCTTCGCCGATCGGGTGACCGTCGGCGTCGCGCACGACCGGGAACCCGCGCAGCGTCCCTTCGATCCAGCGCGTCTCGACCGCCGTGGCCGGCAGCGCGGCGACGAGTAGAAGCAGGGCGACCACGTTCACCCACCTAGCGTAAGCATGGGCGCTCAAGCCTGCCGCAGGGCGGCCGATCAGCCGAGCCGTGGATCGGCTGCGCATCCCCAAGCATCGCGGCGACGTCGAGGTGACCGGGCGCGACGGCGAGACGCGCCTCTTCTCGGTGTTCCTCGCCGAGCGCACCAGTCACGGCGGGCCGGAACGCGTCTGCGATCTGCTCAACGGGCCGCGCGAGTTCCTGCCGGCCATCGACTGCAAGGCCGAGGCAATGACGTTCCTCGCCCGCTCGTCCATCGCGGTCGCCCGCGTCGACGGGCCGCTCTGGGACGTGGACGAATTGAACCTGCCGCTCGAGCACGAGGTGGAGGTCGTGCTCACCAACGGGCAGGTGCTCACCGGCCTCATCAGCTACGTGCTGCCGGTCGAGAACTGCCGCGTGGTCGACTATCTCAACGACCCCGCGCCGTTCCTCGCGCTGGTGGAGGGCGAGCGGATCGCGCTCGTGAACAAGCGCCACGTGCAGCGCGTGACGCTCCGCTGACCGCTCGCGACCGGAGGTTCCGACTTGCCGCGCCTGGACGCCTACATCGATCTGCTCTTCAAGGAACCGGGCAGCGAGCTCATCATGGAGACGGGCACGGGCGCGCTGCTGCGCACCGTTTCCGGCTCCCGTCCGGTGCTGCGGCAGTCCCTCACCACCGCGCAGATCATCGGCGCCTTCAGCGAGCTCGTCCCGCCCGAGCTGAAGGGCGCTTTTCCGGGTCACGGTGCGCTGAAGTTCCGCTACCTCGCGCCGTCCGGCGAAGTGACCATCCGGTTCGACTCGGGCCGCGATCGCGTCTCGGGCGTCATCGCGGTCGCGCAGGCGCGGAAGGATGCGCGTGGAAGGCCCGCCGAGGCGGCGGCTGCGCCGAAGCTCGCCATCGCACGGCGTCCGGCGACCGGCGAGGAGGCCCACGGGATCCAGGCCATGCCGGCTCCCGAGGACCCGGCGGCGGCGATGGCGCAGCTACTCGACCTGATGCTCGAGCACCGTGCCTCCGACCTCCACCTGTCCAGCGGCTGCGACCCATGCTTGCGCAAGGACGGCGACGTGGTGCCGCTCGCAGGCCACGGCGCGCCAGACCCTTCCCGCTTGCGCGAGATGATCTGGTCCATCGCGCCGGAGAAGAACCGCCAGGAGTGGGAGCAGATCAAGGACACCGACTTCGCCCACGAGACGGAGGCCGCCCGGTTCCGCGTCAACGTGTTCGCCGATCGCCGCGGCATCGGCGCCGTGCTGCGCGTGATCCCCAACCAGATCCGCTCCGCGGAAGAAATGGGCCTTTCGCCGCACCTTCTCGAGCTGTGCCACCTGGCGAAGGGACTGGTGCTGGTGACGGGCCCCACCGGATCGGGCAAGTCGACGACCCTCGCGGCGATGATCGATTACGTCAACCGCACCCGGAGCGACCACATCATCACCATCGAGGACCCGATCGAGTTCGTGCATCCGAACAAGAAGTGCCTGGTGAACCAGCGCGAGATCCGCGTGCATACCCAGAGCTTCAAGCACGCGCTCCGCGCCGCGCTGCGCGAGGACCCCGACATCGTGCTGGTCGGCGAGATGCGCGACCTGGAGACCATCTCCATCGCGCTGGAGACGGCCGAGACCGGCCACCTGGTCTTCGGGACCCTGCACACCAACACGGCGCCGAGCACCGTGGACCGCATCATCGATCAGTTCCCCGCCGACCGGCAGGAGCAGATCCGCACCATGCTGAGCGAGTCGCTCAAGGGCGTCATCACCCAGATGTTGTGCAAGAAGATCGGCGGCGGGCGCGTGGCGGCGCAGGAAGTGCTGCTCTGCAACAGCGCGGTCTCGAATCTCATCCGCGAGGGAAAGACCTTCCAGATCGCCTCGATCATGCAGACGGCGCGGGGCGCCGGCATGCAGACGATGAACGACGCGCTGCTCGAGCTGGTCCGCTCGAAGCAAGTCCTTCCCAAGGACGCCCTCTCCAAGGCCGTCCACAAGGCCGACCTGCGCCAGTCCCTGGAACGCGCCGGCTTCCGTGTCGACGAGGACGTGGAGGCCGTCTAGGCGAGGTCGAAGAGCAGGATCTCCGAGCTGTCGTTGGCGGTCAGGTCGAGGCGCGGCTCGTCGGAAATCGCGGCGCCGTCGCCCTCGCGCAACGTCTTCCCGTTCAGGTCCACCGAGCCGCGCGCGACGTGGACCCAGGCATGGCGGCCAGCGCGCAGCTGCTGGGAGACGCAATCGCCCGGCTCGAGGAGGCCCGCATACATCGAGGCGTCCTGGTGGATGCTCACCGAGCCGTCGCCGCCGTCGCTCGAGGCGACCAGCCGGAGCTTGCCCCGCAGGTCCGCCTGCGCGAACGCCTTCTGCTCGTACCCCGGACGGTGGCCGCTCCGGTCGGGGACGATCCAGATCTGCAGGAAGTGCGCGGGCTCGCTGCGCGACGGGTTCATCTCGCTGTGCACCACGCCGGTGCCGGCGCTCATGCGCTGCACGTCGCCGGGCCGGATCACTGATCCGTTCCCCATGCTGTCCTTGTGCGCCAGCTCGCCCGAGAGCACGTAGGTGACGATCTCCATGTCGCGGTGCGAGTGCGATCCGAACCCGCGCGCGGGCTGGACGCGGTCGTCGTTGATCACCCGCAGCGCCCGGAACCCCAGCCGCTCCGGATCGTAGTGGTCGGCGAAGGAGAACGTGTGCCGGCTATCGAGCCAGCCTGCGTCGGTGTGGAACCTCTCTGACGACGGAAGGACGGCGATCATCGCGTCCTCCTTTCCCCAGCGCCACCGATAGGGCGGCGCTGCATCTCATGCCGCGGACATCGCGGGCAACTTGGACGCACACCGGCGCACAAGGATTCGTGACATGGCCGGGGCACCGCCTGCCGATTAAGCTCGTCGCATGGTCACGATTTTCTACTGCAACTCTTGAGGCTACAAGCCGCGGGCTGCCCGGGCGGCAGCCGCGCTGGAGAAGGAGCTCGGGATCCCGGCCGAAATGAAGGTCGGCCCGACCGGCTCGTTCTTCGTCGACGTGGACGGAAAGGTGGTCATCGAGAAGCGCATGCTGGGCTTCCCGGACGAGGAGGAGATCGTCGCGGCCGTGAAAAAGGCGCTCGGGTCTAGGTCGTAGGGCGTCCCGGCCCGGGTCCCTGCTGCTGCGGCGCCTGCTGCTCGGCGATCGAACGGCGGACCTCGTCCATGTCGAGCGCCTTGACCTTCTCCACCAGCTCGTCGAGCATTTCCTGGGGAAGCGCGCCGGGCTGCGCGAACAGCGGGATCCCGTCGCGGAAGATCATCAGGGTGGGAATGGAGCGGATCCCGAATGCCGCGGCAAGCTCTTGCTCCTCCTCCGTGTCGACCTTGGCGAACGTGACGTCCGGATTCGCCTCGGCTGCCCGCTCGTAGACGGGCGCGAACGCCTTGCAGGGCCCGCACCAATCGGCCCACCAGTCGATGAAGACCACGCCGCCCTTCTCGAGCGTGTCCTTGAAGGTGTCCTTGGTCAGCGCGAGCGTGGGCACGGATGCCGTCCTTTCCGGTTCCGGGAACCTAGTCACCTGCTTTGCGGGGCGCCGCTCATTCTGCGTCGGGCGGGCCGCCGCTGCGCGCGACGTCCTCCGTGCGAACGCGCGCCGGGTCCATGCCGCGCGCGCGCTTGGTCATCGTGGCGAGCAGCTCGTCGAACCCCGGGAGGCTCCCTTTCATGAAGCGCAGCGGGTTCACCCGCGCCACCACGAACGCCTTGAGGTACGGCGAGGTGAAGCCGCGCTCCTTGAGCTTCTCCACGGCCGCGCCCACCGCCTCGTCCAGCTCGAGCACCAGCGCCGCGCGGCGCTCTCGCTCGCGCAATGCCTGGGGAAGCTTCGAGTCGAGGAACTGGTCGACCTTGCGCAAGGCCGGCGCGTACGCCCCGCCGGAGAGCCGGCCGCGCTGCTCGTAGGCGAAGCCGAGCGTGACCAGCGCGGGCTCCTCCAGCTCGAGCGTCAGGTCGCTCTCGCGGCGTTCCGGGTCCGTCGTCGCGAGGTCCCGCACCATGCGCGCGACCTCCAGCGACTTTTCCCGCAGGTTGTGCGCCTTCTCGATGTTGAGCGCGAGGATCTGGTACGCCACCGCGCGCTCGGGCACCAGCAGCGCCAGCACCGCCTTCGCGCCCAGCTCCTTCAAGGCAGTGAGACGGTGACCGCCATTCGGCGTCCGGTAGGCGCCGTCCTCCCGGACCGCGATGATGGGGTCGAGATACCGGCGCGTCTTGTCCATCGCGCGGGTCAGCTTCAGCACGTGCGCGTCGGAGACGTCGCGCTGGAAGGGCGTGGGCTCGACCTTGTCCACGGGCAGTGCGGTGAAGAGCAGCGCGTGGCCGCCGAGCGGCTCCCGGTACGCCGCCAGCACCGCCCCGCCGTCCTCCTCGACCTGCCGGGCGAGGGCCTGCAGCTCGGCCGGTGGATCTGGAAGGCGCAGCTGTTCGGGTCCGAGCTCGGTCGGCTTGAGCTTCACGCCTTTGCGCGCGCGGGGGCGGCCGGTCTTCGTCGTAGGCCGCTTTCGAGGCATCCGCACATCCTACTTGCCCGCGCTTGGGGTTGCATGGCTACATCGCTCGATGCGCAAGCTGCTCGCCGTCCTGCCGCTCGTCTGCGGCTGCCTGGTCGCCCACCAGGAGCCGGCCGTGCGCGGGCTTCCGCCGGACGATCGGGCAGCTCCGCTCTCGGCGGTGTGGGTAGGCCACGCGACGGTGCTCTTGCGCATCGGCAACCGCACCGTCCTCACCGACCCGAACCTCTCCGGGGCCATCCTGGTGCTCCCGCGCGAGACCCCGGCATCGCTGCGCCCGTCGGAGCTGCCGCGGATCGACGTCGCGCTCATCAGCCACATGCACCTGGACCACTTCGACGCCCCGACCGTGCGCAAGCTGGGGCCCGACACCGCCGTGGTCTTCCCGGACGGCGGGCAGGCGTACGCGGACGAGATCGTGCAGGCCCGCAAGCGTCCTCTCAAGGCCTGGGACTCGCTCGAGGTGCGCGGCCTCACCATCACCGCGGTCCCCGCGCGTCACCAGGGCGGCCGGTATGGTCTCGACGCGCTGTGGAACCACGCCGCGACCGGGTACGTGATCGAAGGCGCCGGCCGGCGCGTGTACTTCGCCGGCGACACCGGGTACGACCCGCGGATCTTCCGCCAGATCGGCGCGCGTTTCCCGGGGATCGACCTCGCGTTCATCCCCATCGCGCCCGCCCGCCAGAACCGGGCCAGCGATCGCTGGGGCCACGCGAGCCCCGAGGAGGCGCTGGACATCTTCCGCGACCTCGGCGCCGCGGCGATGGTGCCCATCCACTTCGAGGCCTATTACTCGCGCGGCGCGGAGCATGGTGCGCCCCGGCGCCGACTGCTCGCGGAAGTGACGCGCCGCGGCCTCGGGGACCGCGTCTTCGCGCTCCACACCGGCGAGCGGATCGCCATGGGCGACGGCGCCCCGAAGGTCTTCGGCGAAGAAGGACCGCGGTCGCGGACCGCTGACGGAGCGGGGCGCCTACCTGCGCACCGGGGCGGACGCGCGCGCGAAGAACTGGCCGGCGCTCGCCTCCTGCGCATCGCGATACGCGATGCACAGCCGCATCTTCTCCAGGGTCTCCGCGAGTTGGCGGGTGCCCCCGGGCATGCGCGGCGCGCGATCGGCGAGGAACGCCTCCGCGTCGGCGAGGTGGGTCCGGTCGCAGAACTCGCCAGCGAGCGCGATGACGCTCTGCGCGTGCGTCTCGGGCACCTGCGGGACGAGTTGGTCGAACTCGCGCTTGAGCGCCCCCCATGCGGCGTCGCGCGACGCGAGGTGCGCGGAGACCGCGAAGAACACCTCGACGCGCTCGTTCTTGCGCAGGCGCGGGTCGAGCGCAAGCGCCAGCGCGCGCTCGCGCAGGGCGGGATCCTCGGCCGTGGCGAGCGCGGCGAGGATGCGCCGGCGCACCGCGGCGTCGCGTTCCTCGGGCAGGCGGGCGAGGAGCGCATCGAATTCCTTCGCGCCGCCCTGGCGGACGGCCGCGCCGAGGGCGATCGCCGCGAGCCCGGGATCGACGGCGCGCGGATGGAAGCGGCCGTCCTCGAACCCCGCGTATGCGCGTCCGCGCCGCGCGGCTTCCGCGAGAACCGTCGCATCGCCCGCGGTGAAGGCGAGGAACCAGAGCACGCGCGCGCGGAACGCGCGCACCGGGATTGCCTCGGTCCGGCGCGGAGTCCATCCCAGCCGGCGGGCCACCGGGCCGTAGAGCTGCCTCCCCACCTGCTCGACGCGCGCGCGGGTCGCGTCAGGCACCAGGTCCTCGCGCGCGGCGGTCAGCACGTCGATGGGAACGGCGGCCACCTGCGGATCCGGATCGGCGGCGAGCGGCGCGATGACCGCCATCCCGTCGGCGAATCCGAGCGCGCCGCTGTGCATGGCGGCGCGCACGTTGGCGGCGACCGAGATGCGCTCGCGCGCAGCGAGTCTCGGGTACGCCGCGCCGGTCAGCTTGCGCAGCTCGCGGGGCGGCAGGCTCCAGCGGTAGTAGCCGGACGCGTCGGCGTTGGGAAGGATCCAATCCGGGCAGGCGTCGAGCGGCAGGGCGCCCTGGGCGTCCTCGAGGAGCGTGCACGCCTCCTTCTCCGCGCCGGCCGCCGCGTAACGGGCGCAGACCGGGATCCGCCAGAGCTGGCGGCGCTCCGCGGACGATCCGAGCGGGAGGTAGCGCTCCTGGCGGAGCAAGAGGCGCGGCCGGCCGCCCGAGCAGGACACGCGCGCGTCGACCAGCGGTACCCCCGCCTGGTCGAGGAAGGTATGGAAGGCGCCTTTCACCTCGCGGCCCGAGGCGATCGAGAGCGCATCGAGCAGATCGTCGGTGTCGCCGCCTCCGTAGGCGTGGGCGCGCAGATACCCGCGGATCCCCTCGCGGAACTTTTCCCGTCCGAGGAAGCGCTCGAACATCGCCAGGACGCCGCCGCCCTTCTGGTAGGTGATCGAGTCGAACTGGTTCCAGACGTTCTTGATGTCGTCGAGCGGCTGCCGGACGGCGCGCGCGCTGGCGAGCGCGTCCTTTTCCATGGCGTAATCCACGCTGCCGAGAAAGCTCGTCCACGCGCCGTAGGCGGGGTCCCATTCGTGGACGGTGCGATTGCCCATCCAGGTGGCGAACGATTCGTTGAGCCAGGCGTCGGTCCACCACCGCAGCGTCACCAGGTCCCCGAACCACTGGTGCGCCATCTCGTGCGCCATCACCGACGCGATCGACTTGCGCGTCTGCTCGGAGCTGACGCCGGGCGCGAAGAGGAGGATGTCCTCGCGATAGAGGATCGCGCCGGCGTTCTCCATCGCGCCGTACGTGTAGTCGGGCGCGGCGACGTGATCGAGCTTCTCGAAGGGGAACTCGATGCCGAAGTACCGCTCGAGGCGCACCAGCAGGTCGGCCCCCGTCTTCAGCGCGAAGGCCAGCTCGCTTCCTCGCCCCTTGGGCGCCACGCCGCGGACCTGCAGCGGCCGGGAGCGCACCTCGTTCGGTGGGAGCGGAGGCGGGGTGACGACGTCGAAGGGGCCGACCGCCCAGAGCAGCAGATACGTCGGGAGAGGCTTGGTGGTCGCGAACTGGATCCGCTTCAGCCCGGGACCCGCGGGCTGCTCGCCCGCCGGCATGGTGTTGGCGACCGCGACGTCGCCCGAGCGCACCGTCAGGGTGACTTCGAAGGGCGTCTTGAAATCCGGCTCGTCGAATCCCGGGAACGCGCGCCGCGCATCGGCCGCCTCGAACTGGGTGTACGCGTAGCGCTCCCCAGCCTCGTGGGCGAGGTACAGGCCCACGATCTGCGGATCGAACTCGCGATCCCAGGAGAGGTGGAGGACCGCCTTGCCAGGTCCGACGGGCCGGGCGAGGACCAGGCGCGCCAGGCCCTCGGGGTTCACCTGCTCGTAGGTGGCCGTGGCGGCGCCCACCCTCGCGGACGTCACGTGCAGCCCGCGGCCGTGGAACCAGAGGACGGAGCGGGGCGCTTCCAATTCGACGTCGATGTCGGCCATCCCCGAGAAGCGCTCCTCGGTGGGCACGATCCGCATCGACAGCGCGTAGCGGACCGGGCGGACGTCGCGCGGCAGCCGCAGGACGGGCGGCGCCTCGGCGGCCTCCGACGGCCGCGCCGCAGCGGTAGCCGGCGGCGGGGCGGGCGCCCCCGCGGGAGTCGGCGCCTGCCTGGGGGCAACTGCGCAGCCGACCGCGATGCACAGGACGGTCGCCGCGGGGCGAGTCGACGGACGCATGGGGGCGGGGACTGTACGTGAATTCCCGCTCGGGCGCGCAGGTCACATCGGCCCCGGGGAGGGCGGCGGTGTCCGGCAGTCGAACGGGCGCGCGCTCGGCCCTTTCCACGGTGGCGCGGCGGTGCCTACATCGTCGGCCCCGAGGAGGTTCCATGTTCCGCATCCTCTGCGCCGCGGCGGCGTACGCCGCGCTCGCCGCCTGCGTCCGCAACCCCGCGACGGGGAACCTGCAGCTGAACCTGGTCTCCGAGTCGCAGGAGATCGACATGGGCAAGCAGGCCGCCCAGGAAGTCGATCAGAGCATCGGCATCTACAAGGACCCGAAGCTCGAGGCCTACGTGGCCAAGCTCGGTCAGTCGCTCTCGCAGCAGACCAATCGCAAGAACCTCCCCTGGCAGTTCCACGTCGTCGAGGATGCGGCGGTGAACGCCTTCGCGCTGCCGGGCGGGCCCGTCTACGTGACCCGGGGCATCCTCGGTACGCTCATGACGGAAGCGCAGCTCGCGGGCGTGATGGGGCACGAGTGCGGGCACGTCGCCGCGCGACACTCCGCCAACCAGATCAGCAAGGCCCAGGTGGCGCAGCTCGGCCTCGGCCTCGGTTCGGTGCTGAGCCCCCAGCTCGCGTCCCTCAGCCAGATCGCGGGGGCCGGCTTGCAGGTGCTGTTCCTCAAGTTCAGCCGCGACGACGAAAACCAGGCGGACAAGCTCGGTTTCGCGTACATGGCGAACGACGGTTACGACGCCCGGCAGATGGTGGACGTCTTCAAGACGCTGGATCGCGTCTCGAAGCTCGCCGGCGGCGGCAAGCTCCCCGAGTGGCTGCAGACGCACCCCGATCCCGGCAACCGGGAGAAAGTCGCGGAGGACCGTCTGAAGGAATTGAAGGTCGACTTCGGCAAGGCCAAGGTGAACCGCGACGAATATCTCGCCGTGATCGACGGCCTCGTCTACGGCGAGGATCCCCGTCAGGGATATTTCCAGGGCGCGAAATTCTTCCATCCCGAGCTCAAGTTCCAGCTCACGTTTCCGGAGGGGTGGAAGACGCAGAACACGCCGCAGGCGGTGGCCGGAATCAGCCCCAAGCAGGACGCCATCGTGCAACTGGCGACGGCGGGCAAGATGTCGCCGGAGGAAGCCGCGCAGAAGTTCTTCAGCCAGAAGGGCCTGCAGCAAGGCCAGCCCGCGCAGATCACCATCAACGGACAGCGCGCGGTGGCCGCGTACTTCGCCGCGCAGACGGACCAGGGGCAGATCGCCGGTTTGATCGCCTTCGCGGGCTACAACGGGTCGACCTATGCGCTGCTCGGCTACACCGGCGCGCAGACGCTCCCGCAGTACGACGCGACGTTCAAGGCGTTCATCGGGAGCTTCGCTCCGCTCACCGACCCGGGCGCGCTGTCGGTGCAGCCGGCGAAGATCCAGGTCGTGCGGGTCGACAAGGACATGACGGTCGAGCAATTCAACCAGCTGTTCCCCTCGAATCTCAAAGTGGAAGAGCTGGCGCTGATCAACGGGTTCGACGACAAGAGCGGCCGACTGCAAGGTGGCCAGAGGTACAAGCGCGTGGTCGGCGGCCCGCCCGTCCAGGACAAGCCCGCGGCCGGCCAGCCCCCGAAGTCCTGAGCGAAGGCATTTCCCCCGTCCTTACGGGGTTGCGCTCAAGATCCCCGGGCAGCCGCCGATGGGATCCTCTGCGCATGGGAATGACCGCCAAGAGCGTCGGAGAAGGTGCGTCAGGGTCCGACCCGCCCCGCGCCACGCGCCTCTTGCTCGCGGAGGACGACGACCTGCTCCGGCGCGTGTTCGCGCGCGCCTTCCGTGCCGAGGGGTTCGAGGTCGACGTCGCCGCGGACGGCGAGGCCGCGCTGGGGCTGCTCAAGGACAAGCGGTTCGACGCCATCTTGACCGACATCGCCATGCCGCGGCTCTCGGGCATCGACCTGTTGCGCGCCGTCCGCGAGCACGACTCGGACGTTCCCATCGTGCTGATGACGGGCGGTCCCGAGCTGGCCACCGCGCTGCAGGCCATCGAGCACGGGGCGTTCCGCTACCTGGTCAAGCCGGTGGAGCTCTCGGAGCTGACGAGCATCGTCCGCCGCGCGGCGAGCTTCCACCGCCTGGCGCAGCTCAAGCGCGAGGCGCTCGCCATCCTGGGCGAGAACGCCGCCCTCAAGGACGACCGGGCGAGCCTGGAGCGCACCTTCGAGCGCGCCTTGCAAGGTCTCTGGATGGCCTTCCAGCCCATCGTCCAGTGGCCGGCGCGCGCTCTCTTCGGCTTCGAGGCGCTGGTGCGCACCTCCGAGCCGGCGCTCGCGCGTCCACCCGACCTGATCGGCGCCGCGGAGCGCCTGCGCCGGCTGCCCGATCTCGGCCGGGCGATCCGAAATGCAGTGGCCGCGCGGATCCCCGCCGCTTCGGGGAGCGTCTTCGTCAACCTGCACGCGGCCGACCTGCTCGACGACCATCTGCTCGACCCTGCGTCCCCTCTGTCCGCGCACGCGGCCAAGGTGGTCCTGGAGATCACCGAGCGCGCGGGCCTGGACGAGGTGAAGGACGCCCGCGCCCGGGTGGAGTCGCTCAAGCGGATGGGCTACCGGATCGCGGTCGACGACCTCGGCGCCGGGTACGCGGGGCTGACCAGCTTCGCGCAGCTCGAGCCGCACATCGTGAAGCTCGACATGTCGCTGGTGCGCAACCTCCACGAGGCCCCCACCAAGCGCAAGCTCATCCAGTCGATCGTCAGCCTGTGCCGCGACCTGGGCATCGAGCCGGTCGGCGAAGGCGTGGAGATCGCCGCCGAGCGCGACGTGCTGGAGCAGCTTGGCTGCACGCTCCTGCAAGGGTACCTGTTCGGCAAGCCCGACCGGGAATTCCTGCAGCCGAAGTTCTGACTTCCGCGTTCGCTCACCTCGCCAGCTGCAGCGTCACCTCGCGCAGGAAGCGCACGCCTTCGCCCATCCACTTGATCGGGCGGCGCTCGTCGGCGCCATGGGCCGCGCGCCCGGCGCGCTGATCGTCCTGCGTTCCCGGCGCACCGCCCAGGCCGTAGGCCTCGATGCCGATCTCGCGCAGGTGCCGCGAATCGGTCGCCCCGGTGCCCATCGAATGCGAGACGGCGACCTCGCCCCACAGCGCCCGCGCCGCTGCGTGCACCGCCTCGTTCACCGGACCGCTGATCGGCGAGGGCCTGGCGAAGCCGACGTTGTCGAGCGGCTTCAGCTCGACGGCCGGATCGGCGATCGCCTGCGCGAGCCGCGCCTGGGTCTGTTCGCGCGTCTCGCCTGGCAGGATGCGGCAGTTCACCGTCGCCTCCGCCGTCGTGGGCAGCACGTTGTCCTGCGGGGCGGCCTTGAGCATCGTGGTCACGCAGGTGGTGCGGACCTGCGCGTTGGCGAGGCGATCCTTGCCGATCACGGCATCGTCCTCGGGCGAGACCGCGCCCGTTTGCGCCGCGCGCTCGAGCGCGGACGACAGAGGCGGCTTCTCCCGCCGGGCGAGCAGGGCGATGCCTTCGCGCGACTCGGGCAGCACCTTGGCGGGGAAGCGCAGCTCGCCGACGCGCTGCAGGGCTCGCGCGAGGGTCACCACCGGATCGAAGTCGGTCGGCGGCACCGAGGAGTGGCCGCCCTTGCCTTTGACCGTCAGGCCATAGCTCTGGAAGGTCTTCTCCGCCACGCCGATCTGCACCGACTCCATGCGCGAGAGATCCGGGGCGACGATCAACGCGCCGCCCTCGTTGAGCGCCAGCTCGGCGTCGATCGAGTCGCGGTGGTTCTGCGCCAGCCAGCGCGCCCCGGCCAGTCCGCCGGTCTCCTCGCCCGCCGTGAGCGCGACGATCAGGTCGCGCGCGAGCTTCTGCTGCCCGCGCGCGGCCTCCAGCGCAATGGCGGCGAACGCCGAGGCCATCGCCTTGTCGTCGCTCACGCCGCGCGCGTAGAGGTAGCCTTCTTTCTCGGTCGGCTGGAACGGCGGCACGGTCCACGGTTGCCCCTCGACCGGAACCACGTCGATGTGCGCGAGCAGGAGCAGCGGCCGCTTCGCCCCGGTCCCGCGCACCCGCGCGACGAGGTTTCCGCGCCCGGGCGCGGATTCCAGGAGCTGCGCCTCGATCCCGGCGCGCTGGAACCGGGAGAGGAGAGGCCGCAGCGCTGCCGTCTCGTTCCCGTGGCTCGTGTCCACGCGCAGCAGCTGATCGAGGATCTCGCGCGCTTCCGCCTCGACGGGCGCTGCCGCCAGCGCGACGCAGGTGAGTGCGAGGAGCATCGACGACCACCTCCGGGGCGGCGCACCCTACCACGGCCGATTGACCACCGACGGCGCGTTGTGGATTTGCTAGCCGCGGGAGGACTACTCATGGTGCGCAACGTCGCAATCGCGTTCTGCCTGTCGTTCGCCGCCGCCGCGCAGCAGCCGGCGGCGCAACCTGCTACCGACTCCGCCGCCGCGGCGCAGCCGGCCCCCGCGGCGGAGAAACCCGCCGCGCCGGCGGCTCCGGAGAAGACCGCCGCGGATCAGGCCGTCTCCGCCGACGGCAAGATGCACCTCGACGCCGCCATCGCCTTCCTCAAGGCGTGGGGCAAGGGGCGCTGGGACGAGGCGAAGCCTGTCGCCGCCGACAAGGTGCCCGTCAAGATGGGCGACAAGTCGTATGACGTCGACGTCGCCGGCGGGAAGAGCGACGTCAGGGCCGTCCTGCCGTTCCGCGGCCTCTCCACCGTGCGCGAGCAGGGCAAGGTGGTGGGGATCGCGGTCAACGAGCTGGCGGTGAGGACCGACGCCGCGGAGAAGCGCGGCAAGGCCCGCCTGACCACCGAGGACAAGGACGGCCAGGTCCGCGTGACCGCCGTCGAGCTCGAATAGCGCGAGGCAGGCTTCACGCCCGGCGGCGGCGCTGCGTTCCGGCGTCGCCGCCGTGTGCCGATTCAGGCACGCTCCTCTTCGAGCGCGAATCCATCGTCTCCCAGGCGCACGCGGACGATCTCGTCGAACCCCTCGTCGCGAAGGGGCGCCTCGAGGCGGCGCGCGGTGGTGTAGATGGCGACGTCCGGCACGCGGGCGCGGCCCTCGCGTCCGGCGTTCCGGCGGAGCGCATCGCCGACCGAGGCGAGGAAATGCACCGCGACGATCCGGGCGCCCGCCCGCCGCCCCGCCTGGACGAGCGCGGCGCGGTCGGCTCGCCGCGGATTGGTGTTGTCGACCACCACCGACCTGCCGGTGGCGATCGCCTCCTCGATCTGCCGCAGCTGGCGCCCGGGCTTGTCGCGCGCGTGGCGGGGGAACAGGTCCTTGCTCACGTGCACATGCGTACCCGCGTACCGGCTCGCGAAGTAGCCGCTCTTTCCGGAGCCCTGCAATCCGACGAACACGACCAGCTCCATCCGCTCGCCCGTCCGGCCACCGCTGCACGGCGGCGACCCGATGCCGAACTTGGTGCGAGCCTTCCAGAAAGGAGCGCACCAAGTGTCCCGCTACGTCCTGCCCGACCTTCCGTACGATTACGGCGCCCTCGAGCCGCATCTTTCCGGCAAGATCATGGAGCTGCACCACGACAAGCACCACCGGACCTACGTGGAGACGGCCAACCAGTGCATCGAGAAGCTGATCGAGGTCCGGCGCAAGCGCGATTTCGAGAGCATCCCCGCTCTCGAGCACAAGCTCGCGTTCAACGTCTCCGGCCACGTGCTGCATAGCCTGTTCTGGCAGAACCTCGCACCGCAGGCGGGCGGCGAGCCGCAAGGCGAGCTGGCCGGCGCCA
Organism: Myxococcales bacterium; assembly: GCA_045802765.1. Lineage (GTDB taxonomy): Bacteria > Myxococcota > Myxococcia > Myxococcales > 40CM-4-68-19 > VBKO01. The sequence continues at coordinate 18,002 of JBJMQJ010000204.1, read as the reverse complement.
TCGCGCGCGACTTCGGCAGCTTCGACGGCTTCAAGCAGCAGCTGGTCCACACCGCGTCCAGCATCATGGGCTCGGGCTGGGCCGCCCTGGTCTGGGATCCAGTGATCCGCCGTCTCGGCACGAGCCAGATCCACGACCACCAGTCGGAGGTCACGCAAGGGAGCTTCCCGCTGATGGTGCTCGATGCCTGGGAGCACGCCTACTACCTGCAATACCAGACGGAGAAGGTCCGCTACTTCGAGGCGATCTGGAACCTGTGGAACTGGAACGACGTGGCGGAGCGCTTCTCCGCGGCGACGGCGGTCGACGTGCGGCTGGAGCGGGCCGCCGATCAGCCGGCCGCGGCGCCACCGTCGGTCCACTGAAGGAGGCTCCTCTCCGCGCAATCGACCGTATCCGGTCGCAGTACGCCTATCCCGGGCGGCGGGCGCCGCTCGCGCGACACGGGCATGGCGCATCGCGCGCGGGTAGACTCCGCGCGCCTTGCGCAGCCCCTGGCTCCTCCTGCTCGCTGCCGCGGTCGCCGTCGCGGCCCTGGCGATTCTCCACACGGTGTTCTGGGGATGGGTATATCGGCTGCGCCCGACGCAGGACGAGCTTCGCTTCGCGCATACCCAGGATGGCTGGCGCGTCGCCGTAGCCCGGCGGGTACCGCGCGGGACGCCGCGCTGGCCGCCCGTGCTGCTCTGCCACGGGCTTTCCGCGAACCGCGCCAGCCTGGATTTCGCCGTGCCGCGCTACTCGCTCGCGCTGGCGCTGGCCGACGCGGGGTTCGACTGCTTCGCGCTCGATCTGCGCGGGCACGGCGACTCGCGGCGAGGCTCTCCGCGCGCGTGGAGCTTCGACACCTACCTCTCGCAGGACATTCCGGCCGCGCTCGACGAGGTGCATGCTGCCTCGCGAGCGGATCGCGCGCTGTGGGTCGGACATAGCCAGGGCGCGCTCCTCGGCCTCGTCGCGGCGGGCATGTTCCCCGCGCGGATCGCGGGCGTGGTCGCGTTGGCGCCGCCGACGCATTTCCACGCCCAGGAGGCGCTGCGCAAGCTGCTGCCGTATGCATTCCTCGCGACCGGCCGCGGCCACCGGTTGCTGGCGCGCGCCGCGACGCCGGTGGCGGGCTGGTTCCATCCGGGGCTCGCGCAGTTCGCCTGGAATTCGCGCAACATCGACGCGCGCATCTACCGCCAGGTGCTCGCCAACGTCGTCGAGGACGTCCCCCCGCAGGTCCTGCGGCAATTCCTCGACTGGATGCGGCGGGATCGGTTTGCTTCGGTGGACGGGCTCACCGACTACCGCGCCGGGCTCTCCGGCGCACGGCAGCCCGCGCTGTTCGTCGCCGGCGCAGTCGACCTCCTCGCGCCGCCTCTGGCAGTGCGCGGCGGGTACGAGCTGTGGGCAGGCGAGAAGGAGCTGTGGGTCGCGGGCCGTGGGGCCGGCCTCTCCACCGACTACGGGCACTCGGACCTGCTCTTCGGGCGCAACGCTCCGGAGGAGATCCATCCGCGCATCGTCACCTGGCTGCGGGCCCATAGCGAGGCCGCCCTCCCCGTGCCGCCGCCTGCTTGATCGCGGGGCTCCCGCCCGGGCGCCTGCCGCTGCTGCGCACGGGCGCTCGCGGTGGCACTCTACGAGCATGGTCAAGGGACTGTTTGCCGGTCTCGCGGGGTTGAGCGCGGCGGTCGGGGCCTTGCAGCTCCAGGGCGACGGTGGAGCGGGATCCCCCGGCGCCAGCGGAGCGACCGCGGCTGACGCAAGCATTGCCGATCGAGGTGGCGGCGCCGCCGACGCGGCGATCGGCGCTGCTCCGGGCGCCTCGGCTGACGCGGGTGGATCCGCGACGGCCCGCGCTTCCACGGGGGACGCCCCGCTACGCTTCCCGGCGGCCCGCGCCGACGCAGGACCGGTCTACCTCGGAGACCCTCCTGGGCGCGTGCGCGCCGACGTCGACGCCGGCGTTGCCGACGCCGGATCGGCCGACCGCGCCAGCGAAGCGGACGCAGGTCCCCCGGCGGACGAAGTGCGCCGCCTGCGCGACCGCGTCGCCTCGCTCGAGCAGCAGCTCGCGCGAGCGAACGCGTCCGCGCAGACCCGGCAGCTCGAGGAGCTGAACCAGCAGGTCGCGAGCCTGCGCGAGCAGCTCGCCCAGGAGCAGGCCCGGCGGCAGCAGGAGGAGCTGGCGGCGCAGCAGTCGCGCGCCCGCGAGCAGGAGGCAACCTCGGCGTTGGGCCGCGCGCAGCAGCAGCTCACCGCAGGCGACTCGCGCGTCCTCGATACCCTCGAATCGGCGTCGGGTTCGCTGCCCGCCGCGGCGCAGAGCGCGGTGCAGAGCGCGCGCACGGCGGTGCAGAACGGCGATCTGGCGGCGGCGCGTTACTGGATCTCGGTGGCGCTCGCGGAGCAACAGCGCCGGCAGGTCAACCGCTGACGATGCGGAATGAGCGGTGCGGCGCACGCCGGTAGTCGGGCGGCGCCGTCGCGCGCGTGATCTCCTCCGCGCGCAGGCCCGCAAGCCGCGGCTCGAAGCGCTGGTGGTTGGTCGAGAAGTAGAGCACGCCTCCGGGAAGGAGCGTCGAAAGCGCGCCCTCGATCAGCTCGCGGTGATCGCGCTGCACGTCGAAAGGCGGAGCGCCCGCCCGCGTCGAGAAGGACGGCGGATCAAGGATGCAGAGCGTGAAGCGACGGCCGGCGCGGGCGAGGAATTCGCGCGCGTCCGTTCGCAACAGCTCGTGGTCGGCGGCGTCCAGCCCGTTCAGCTGGAGATTGTCGCGCGCCCAGGCGAGGTAGGCCTGGGAGGTGTCGACGGTCACCGTCCGCCGCGCGCCGCCGGCCGCCGCGGCGCAGGTGAAAGCGCCCGTATACCCGAACAGGTTGAGGAACTCGCTCCCGCGCGCCTCCGCGCGGATGCGAGCGCGCGTCTCGCGGTGGTCGGGGAACAGCCCCGTGTCGATGAAGTCGTCGAGGTTCACCCAGAAGCGCAAGCCGCGCTCGCGCACCGCGATGCGCTCGCCCTTGCGCCCCAGCCGGCCGTACCGCGCTCCGCGCGCCGGCCGCGTACGGCGGCGCTTCAGGCGGACGCGGCCTTTCGGGACCTCCAGCGCGGAGGCGGCCGCCGCGCCCATCGCCTCGAGCCATTCGGTCTCGCGCGTCTGCGCGCGTTCGTATTCCGCGACGACCAGGTGGCCTTCGTACCAGTCGACTGCCGCGCGGATCTCCGGGACGTCCCAGTCGTATACGCGGAAGGCGCCCACCCCTTCGCGCTCGAACGGTCGGTGCAGGCGGCGGAAGTTCTTCCGCACCCGGTTCGCGAGCATCGTGGCCTGGCGGGCGGTATCCACGGCGTCGCCTGTATCGCGCCGCCTCGCCTGCGGTCTAGGATCGGTCGCGATGCCGCGCCCGGTGATCGTCGCGCACCATACCCGCAGCGGCCTTGCCGCGTTGAACGTCGTCACCGCGGCGCTGCAGACCGATCCGCTCACCGACGGAGTCGAAGTCCGGTTCGCCAGGGATCGCGCGGCGCTCGCGGCGCAGCTCGTCTCCGTGGCCGCCGCTGGCGGAATCCCGGTGGCTGCCTGGTCCTTCTACTCCCCGGATTTCCTCGCCAGCGTCGAAGACCTCGCCTGGGTGCGCTCCCGCGCCGCAGGCCTGCACGTCGCGGGGGGCGTGCATGCGACCGCGGAGCCGCTCGCGACGTTGCGCGCCGGGTTCGACCTGGTGGCGCTCGGAGAGGGCGAAGGAACCGCGGTCGCGCTCGCGTCCGCGCTGATCCGCGGCCGCGATCCCCGCGCGGTGCCCGGCATCGCCTTCCTCCGCGACGGCCGGCTTGCCTCGAACGGCCCTGGCGAGCGGCGGCCGCTCGACGATTTCCCGGCCTTCAACGCCCGCGCGGGCAAGTGGAACGCGCTGGAGATCACCCGCGGCTGCATCTACGCCTGCTCCTTCTGCCAGGCGCCGTTCATGTTCAAGGCGCGCTTCCGCCACCGCAGCATCGCGAACGTCCGCGCGCACGTGGCCCGCATGCGCGAGAGCGGCACGGTGCGCTATGCCCGCTTCCTCACCCCGACGTGCCTGTCCTACGGCTCCGCCGACGCGTCGGTGGACCTCGATGCGGTGGAGGAGCTGCTCGCCTCGGTCCGGGAAGAGTTGCCCGAGGGGAAGATCTACTTCGGCACCTTCCCCGCCGAGTGCCGGCCGGAGCATGTGACCCCCGCCGCGCTTCGCGTCCTGAAGAAGTACGTGGACAACGATCAGCTGGTCATCGGCGGGCAGAGCGGCTCGGACCGCGTCCTCGGGGAGAGCCACCGGGGCCATTCGGTCGAAGACGTGCGCCGGGCGGTGCGCGCGTGCATCGAGGCGGGCTTCGTGCCCGACGTCGATTTCCTGCTCGGCCTTCCTGGTGAGACGCCCGAGGACCGCGCCCTCTCCGTCGCTTTCGCGCGAGAGCTGGTCGCGCTGGGCGCGCGCATCCACAGCCATGCGTTCATGCCGCTCCCAGGGACGCCGTTCGCCGGAGCCGTGCCCGAGCCGATTGAAGCGGCGGCGCGCGCGGCGCTCGAGCGCCTCGAGTCGCGGGGCGCCCTGCACGGGCAGTGGCGCGCGCAGCAAAGGATCGCGCAGGACCTGGTGGCGCTCAGGTCGTCTCGCGATAGAGGATGACGTCGGCATCGGAGATCGCCACCAGACCGCTGCCCACCATCCGATCGAGGTAGGGGACGGCCTTCTCGATCTTCTCCGCAGAATCGATGGCGACCACGGTGATCGGCTCGTCCCCGGAGCGCCAGACGGCGCGCCGGTGGATGCGCCCCGACGCGCCGTACCCTTCGAGCCCGCGGTACACGGTGGCTCCGGCGAGATCGAGCTGGTGGAAGCGCTTGACCAGCGCCTCCCAGAGCGGCTCGCCTTCCCAGGTGTCCTTCGCGCCGACGTGCACGCGGAGCATCTTCGCCTTGCCGATCAGCTTCTCGTGCGTCACTTTCGCCTCCGCAGCCGCTTTCCGCGGCCGGGCCTTGACCACGCGCACCTCGTGCACGGCGACGAGCCCGTCGGTGACGAGCACGTCGAGGTCCGGGAGCACGGCGTCGATCCGGGCCGCCTCGTCGATCGCCTCGATCGTCACCGGCAGGTCCGGCATGGCGTCGGGAGTCAAGTCCTCGTGGATCTTCCCGGAGGCGCCGAATCCGACCAGCCCGCGCGTGGCCGTCGCTCCCGAAAGCCCGTGGCGGCGGCAGACGTCGAGCACCTCGCGCCAGAGCGGCCGAAGGCCCCGGCGCCGCGATTCGCTCACGTAGACCACCAGGCGCCGCGGATCGCGCATCTCAGATCCTCCTGCCCAGCCAGTCGCCGGCGACCACGGCGCACAGGCCGAGCACGTTGGAGGCCGCGAGGTACGTGACCGCGCCCGCTGCCTGCCCCAGCTGCAGGAGCCGGAGCGTCTCGTAACCGTAGGTGGAAAAGGTCGTGTACGCACCGACGAACCCGACCGGGAACAGGAACCTCCAGCCCGGCGCCATCTCGGCGCGCGCTGCCGCGGCCGAGAAGAACAGCGCGATGGCGAAGCATCCGGTGACGTTGATGAACAGCGTCCCATACGGCCAACCGGTGCCCAGGCGCCGCGAGAAGGAGTCGCCCACGACGAACCGCGCCACTGCTCCCGCGGCGCCGCCGCAGGCGACGAGCAGGATGGCGGCGCCGCGCCCCACGGCGCGGCACAGTACCAGACGGCGACCGTCAGCCGCGCAGCAGACCCTCGGCTTCCATCGCCGCCCGGACCGCCGGGCGGGCCGACACGCGCTGCACGTACGACTTGAGCGGCGGCCAGCGGCCCAGGTCGATGCCCAGGTAGTTCGTCCAGTTGAGCACCGTGAAGAGGTACGCGTCGGCGACCGTGAAGCGGTCGCCCATGACGAACTGCCGCTTTTCGAGATGGCGGGCGAGGTAGTCGAGCTTCGGCGCCAGCGCTTCGCGCAGCGGGGGGCGTTGCTCCTCGGGAGCGCGGAAGATCGGACCGAAGGACTTGTGTAGCTCGCTCGCGACGTAATTCAGCCATTCCTGCAGCCGGTAACGGTCCATCGAGCCCCATGGGGGCGCGAGCATGGCGTCGGGCTTTCTGTCCGCGAGGTACTGGACGATCGCTGCGCCCTCGGTGAGCACCTGGCCGTCGTCGAGCTGCAGGGTGGGGACGTACTTCTTCGGGTTGATGTCCGTGAAGTTCGCGCCGGTGGCGGTCTTCTGCGCCTTGGTGTCGACCGCCTCCAGATCGAACGGCAGGCCGAGCTCACGGAGCACGATATGGGGAGAAAGGGAGCAAGCGCCGGACTTGAAGTAGAGCTTCACGTGGGACCTCCGGGAGAGGCGCGCGTAGGACGCGCCGGGCGCTGAGTAGATGCGCACGCCGGCGGAGCGGCGCGAGGACGCCCGTTTCAGCGGCGTTGCCGCAGGGCGTCGCCGCGGGCCTTTCGACGGCCCAGGACGTAGATACACCCGAGAGCGACGAGGCACACGCAGCCGAGGGCAACGTAGCGGTGGACGAGCAAGGACGCGCTCCAGCCATACTCGTCGCTCAAGACGCTCGGGTCGCTCGGGCCGACCCCCTCGTTCATCCCGAACGGGATCCGGTCGGGGTCCGCGCGCGCGCGTAACCACTGCTCGAAGGCGTCGGCGAATGCGCCCGCTCCGATGGCGAGGAATCCCCAGCGAAGGTGGCCGCGACGGATCGCTCCTTCCAGAGGAGCGTACATGCTCGCCATGAGGAGCGAACCGATCACCAGGCAACCGGCGTCGCCCGCGAAGACGACGAAGGCGGTGGCGAAGCGCGCACTGAGCAAGAGCGTGCAGCAGAGCTGCAGGAGGAGCAAGGCAGCGGCGGACAGGGCCGCTCTCTTCCGGCCGGTCAGCCAGCTTCGCACGACGGCGTAGATGAGCGCCGCCGAGATCAGAGCCGCGAACGCCGGCGACCGCGCCGACGCGGTCAGGGTCCGCCATGGCCCCGGCATGGCGACAAAGCCGCACAGCCAGGCCGCCGAGGCATGGCCCAGCTCGTGAATCCACATGCCGAAGAAGACGCGGACCACCGCGCGACCCGGGCCGGTCGAGACGAGCAGGAAGGCGCAGACCAGCGCCGAGGGAATGGCCCAGGTCCGGATGCTCGCCTCGAGCGCCGCGCCGCCCTCGAAGTCCGGCGCCTCCGTCGACGCCGGTCCATATTCCGGCGCCGCGGCCGCGTGCGGAAGCGCGGCCGCGCGCGCTTCCGCCTTGGCATAGATCACGCCGCAGCGCGGGCACTCGACCCGCGCGGCCGGCCTTTGCGATCCGCAGCGCGGGCAGGTCTCCATGCGCAGACTGTACCGCGGCGCACATGTCGGGGCGGGTAGGACGGGCGGAGGAAATGGACGAGCCCGGGAGGGCGTATCTTGAGGCGTGAGCGCCCGCGATCCCGCGGGGGTGGCTCGCGTGTCCGGAGGAATCCCGGGCCGGCCGACGGTTGAGGAGTGGATGGAACGGGCAGAGCTTCGCCGGCGCATCCTGCACGGGGCTTGGATCGGCGCGCTGGCCAGCGCCGCGTGCCTGCTCATCGCGCTTGCGCTCTTGTGGCCCCGCTGCCAGGGCGGCGCCTGCCCATCGGTCGCGGCGCTCGAGTCGTACCGGCCGCCGCAGGCGAGCGAGGTGCTCGACCGCGACGGACGCCTGATTTCGCGCCTCGCGCCGGAGCAGCGGATCCTGGTCCCGATCGCCGCCATCCCCGCCCGCGTGACCGGCGCGTTCCTGGCCGTCGAGGACCGGCGCTTCTACCAGCACCGCGGCATCGACTTCCATCGGATGCTCGGCGCGCTCTGGCGCGACCTCAAGGCGCTCAGCGCACGCGAGGGGTCGAGCACCATCACCATGCAGCTCGCGCGGAACGTCTTTCCGCAGCAGATCGGACCGGCCCGCACGCTCCGGCGCAAACTGTGGGAGCTGGTGCTCGCGCGCGAGATCGAGCAGAAGCTCACCAAGGATCGGATCCTCGAGCTGTACCTGAACCAGATCTACCTGGGGAACGGTCTCTATGGAGTGGAGGCCGCGGCGCGCGGCTATTTCGGAAAGCCGGTCGGCGAGCTGAGCGCCGCGCAGGCGGCCATGCTCGCGGCGCTGCCCAAGGCGCCCACCACCTACGATCCGAGGCGGTATCCCGACGCGGCCCGGCGGCGGCGCGACCTGGTGCTCCGGCTGATGGCCGGTGCGGGCGTCATCCCTGCCGAGGAGCTGAAGAAGGCGCTGCGCGACAAGCTGCGGCTCTCGCCCTCGGAGGAGACGGCGGGAGCGCCGTGGTTCGTGGCGGCCGTGCGGCGCGAGCTGCACGATCGGTTCGGCGCCGAAGCGGACACGATGGGGCTTCGCGTGCGCACCGGCCTCGACGCGGCATTGCAGCGCGCCGCGGAGCGCGAGCTTTCGCGCCAGATCGCCGCGCTGGAAAGCCGCCGCAAGAAGCCGTGCGCCGACGACCACGCCGAGTGCCTGGAGGGGCTGTTCGTCGCCCTCGATCCGTTGACCGGAGACGTCCGCGCGCTGGTGGGCGGCCGCGATTACTCGATGTCGGAGTTCGACCGCGCGACGCAGGCGCGGCGGCAGCCCGGGTCGGCATTCAAGCCGATCGTCTGGGCCGCGGCGCTCGACTCCGGCATCCCGCTCTCCACGCTCCTCGCCGACGACGGCGGCGATTACCAGCCCGCCGATCGCATCGCGCTGCCGGCGGGGCCGCTCAACCTGCGCGAAGCGCTGCGCGTGTCCTCGAATCGCGCCGCGGTCGCGCTCGGCAACCGCGTCGGCGTGCCGCGCGTCATCGAGCAAGCGCACGCGCTGGGGATCAACTCACCCATCCCGGATTTCCCCTCCTCGCTGCTCGGGGCAGGCGAGGTGGTGCCCATCGAGCTGGCGGCCGCGTACGCGGCCTTCGCCAACGGCGGCATGCGGATCGCGCCGCGATTCATCACGGCCGTGGAAGGGCCGGCGGGGAACGTGCTTTGGGTCCCCTCGGTCGAGATGAAGACCGCGGTGCAGCCCGGCGTGGCCTACCTCATGACGAGCGTGCTCGCCGACGTGGTGGAGCGCGGCACCGGCGCCGCCGCGCGAGCCGAAGGTCCGCCCGGCGTGCCGCTCGCCGGGAAGACGGGGACGACCAACGATGCGCAGGACGTCTGGTTCGTGGGCGGCACGCCCGAGCTGTCGGCCGCGGTGTGGCTCGGTTATGACCGCCCGCGCTCGCTCGGGCCGTCGGCGTCGGGCGGCAGGCTCGCCGCCCCTGTTTTCGGCCGCATCCTGCGCGAGTACTACCGCAAGCGGCCGGCGCCCGAGCCATGGGCGCGCCCCGGCGACCTCGAGGAGCGCGACATCGACGTGGCCTCGGGCGGTCTGGCCATCGCCGGATGCCCCGAAAACCGGGTCGTTCGCGAGCTCTTCCTGCCAGGGACGGCGCCGCCCGACTGCACCGAGCACCGCGGCGGAGTGATCGGGTTCTTCGACCGGGTCAGCCGCTGGATGTCGACGCACTGACGCGGCAACTCGGCAAGCGTAGAGCGCAACAATCCGAAACACGTCCGGCCGCCCGCAAGCCTTGACCGGGGCTCCGCGGGGGACTAGTTGCAACGCGCAAATGTTGCAATCGCAAGAGTACGTGGGCCTCCTCATCGCCGCGGCGCGCCGATCGCTGCGCCACGCGGTGCAGGAGCGCGTCACGCCGCTGCGCCTCAACCCTCCACAATTCTGGACGTTGCTCGCGGTCGCGGGCATGTCCGGCTGCTCGCTCGGACAGCTCGCGCGCCGGCAGCGGATCGATCCGCCCGCGGCTTCGCGGATCGTCGCCGCGCTGGTGCGCCGCGGCCTGGTGCGCTTCGACCTCGACCCCGGTGACCGCCGGCGCTCGCGCCTGAGCCTCACCCGCCGCGGGTCGGAGCTCGTCCGCAAGCTGCGCCCGATCGCGGATGACCTTCGCGCGCGGGTGGTCACGGGCATGAACGCCGCCGAAGAGGCCGCGCTGCGCGAATCGCTGCGCAAGGTCATCCGCAACCTCCAGGGAGCGCCGGTGGCTCGATTCGAAGCGTCCGACCGCGCCAGTCCGGCTGAGCGCGCCGGCGGCGTCAGAGGGAGGCCGCGATGAGGCGGTGGATCATGGTGGCGCTCGGCGTTCTCCTCGTCGCCGGCACGATCTGGTTCGTGCGCAGGTCCGGCCGGCAGCAGCCGTCGCCCAGCGGCGCGGCCCAATCGCAGCAGCGCCAGGTGCCGGTCGTGACGGCGCAGGTGCAGCAGCGGGACCTGCCCATCTACCTCGACGGCCTGGGCACCGTCGTCGCGGCGAAGACCATCACGGTGCGGCCGCAAGTCGACGGCCGGCTCGATTCGGTGAGCTTCCGCGAAGGCCAGGTCGTCCGCCGCGGAGAGGTGCTCGCGCAGATCGATCCACGGCCGTTCCAGGTGCAGCTCGAGCAGGCGCGCGGCGCACTGACGCGAGACACGGCGCAACTCCGTACCGCCCGCCTTGCGCTGGCGCGCAACCTCGAGCTCTTGCGCGAGAAGCTCGTCTCGCAGCAGGACGTCGACAACCAGGAGGCCGCCGTCGGCCAGTTCGAGGGCGCGGCGCGCATCGACCGGTCGCAGATCGACAGCGCCCGGCTCAACCTGGACTACGCGCGCATCACCTCGCCCATCGAAGGCGTCACCGGCGTGCGGCTGGTCGATCCAGGAAATCTAATCAGGGCGAGCGACGCGAGCGGCATCGTGGTCATCACCCAGCTCGATCCGGTCGCGGTGCTCTTCACGCTGCCCCAGGACTACCTGCCGCAGGTCGCCCAGCAGATGGAGCTGGGCGCCCTCGCCGTCGAAGCCTATGGCCGCGACGGCAACGTGAAGCTCGGCACCGGCGAGCTGCTCGTCATCGACAACCAGATCAACCAGAACACCGCGACCATGCGGCTGAAGGCTACCTTCGCCAATCCGCAGCGGACCTTGTGGCCCAACCAGTTCGTCAAGGCGCGCCTCCTGCTCACCGTGCGCAAGGGAGCCATCGTGGTGCCCACGACGGCGGTGCAGCGCGGCCCCGAGGGCACCTTCGCGTACGTCGTCGGACCCGACCAGACGGTCCAGCCGCGGCCCATCGAGGTCGAGCTGACCCAGGGAGACGTGGCGGGGATCGCCCGCGGCCTGTCGCCCGGCGACGTGGTGGTGGCGGACGGCGCCGCTGCGCTCCGGCCCGGCGCCAAGGTCGCGCCCCGCCCGGCGGCGGCGCGGCCGGCCCAACCCAGCGGTCGCGCCATCGGGGCCGAGCGGTGAGCATCTCCGAGCCGTTCATCCGGCGGCCGGTGGCCACCTCGCTCCTCACCGCGGGGCTGCTCCTCGCGGGCTTCATCGGCTACAAGCAGCTGCCAGTCGCCGCGCTTCCGCAGGTCGACTACCCCACGATCCTGGTCTCCACCCTGCTGCCGGGCGCGAGCGCCGAGACGATGGCATCGGCGGTGACCACGCCGCTGGAGCGGCAGTTCGGGCAGATGCCGGGCCTCTCGCAGATGACCTCGGTGTCCGGCTTCGGCAGCTCGCAGATCACCCTGCAGTTCGAGCTCTCGCGCAACATCGACGCCGCCGAGCAGGACGTGCAGGCCGCGATCAATGCCGCCTCGAATTTGCTGCCGCGCACCCTCCCGTCGCCGCCCACGTACAGCAAGAGCAACCCGGCGGATACGCCCGTCCTCACCGTGGCGGTCAGCTCGGAGAGCATGCCCATCTCGCAGGTTGCCGACGCCGCCGACTCCATCCTGGCGCAGAAGATCTCGCAGGTGTCCGGAGTGGGCCTGGTCACCATCGGCGGCGGGCAGAAGCCCGCCGTCCGGGTGCAAGCGGACCCGTCCGCGCTGGCGGGGACCGGGCTGACGCTCGAGGACGTGCGCCTGGCGCTGGTGGCGGCCAACGTCAACCAGCCGAAAGGAAACCTGGACGGGCCGCGGCAGGACTTCGCCCTGGCCACCAACGACCAGCTCTCCGACGCGGGGTCCTTCCGGCCGCTCATCGTCGCCTACCGGAACGGCGCGCCGATCCGGCTGCGCGACGTGGCGCAGGTCGCGGACGAGGTCGAGAACGCGCAGCTCGCCGGATGGGCGAACGGCAAGCGCGCGGTCATCGTCAACGTCCAGCGCCAGCCCGGGGCGAACGTGATCCAGGTCGCCGACCGGGTCAAGAACCTGCTGCCCCAGCTGCAGGCCAGCCTGCCGCAAAGCCTGGAGGTGAGCATCTTGAGCGATCGCACCGAGACGGTCCGCGCCTCGGTCGACGACGTGCAGTTCACGCTCATCCTCACCGTGCTGCTGGTGGTGGCGGTGATCTACGTCTTCCTCCGCTCGGTGCGGGCGACGATCATCCCCGGCATCGCGGTGCCGCTCTCGCTCATCGGGACTTTCGCGGTGATGTACCTGTGCGGGTACAGCCTGAACAACCTGTCCCTCATGGCGCTGACCATCTCCACCGGGTTCGTGGTCGACGACGCCATCGTGATGATCGAGAACATCGCCCGGTTCATCGAGCACGGCGATCGGCCCTTCGAGGCGGCGCTGAAGGGTTCCAAGCAGATCGGGTTCACCATCGTCTCCCTCACCGTCTCGCTGGTGGCGGTGCTCATCCCGCTCCTGTTCATGGGCGGGATCATCGGGCGGCTCTTCCGCGAGTTCGCCGTCACGCTCGCCATCGCCATCTGCGTCTCCGCGGTGCTCTCGCTGACGTTGACCGCGATGATGTGCGCGCACTTGCTCAAGCCGCGCGCCGAAGAGCGGGAAGGCCGGCTGGCGCGCGCCTTCGAACGAGGCTTCGCCGCCATGCTCGCCGTCTACGAGCGCAGCCTCGGGTGGGTCCTCGCGCACCAGCCCGAGACGCTCCTGGTGACGGTCGCGACGCTGCTCCTCACCGCGGTGCTGGCGGTGGCCATCCCGAAGGGTTTCTTCCCACTGCAGGACACGGGGCTCGTCGTCGGCGTCTCGGTCGCCCAGCCCGACGCTTCCTTCGCCCGGCTGGCGAACCTGCAGCGCACCGTCGACGAAGCGATCCTCTCGGACCCGGACGTCGCTTCCGTCGCCTCGTCCATCGGCGCCGACGGGGTGAATCCCACGAGCAACAGCGGCCGCGTCTCGATCACGCTCAAGCCCCGCTCGCAACGGAAGGCCGACGTGAGCGAGATCATCGCCCGGCTCCGGCCGCGCCTGGCCGAGGTGCCGGGGATCACGCTCTACCTCCAGCCCGTGCAGGACCTGACCATCGAGACGCGCACCAGCCGCACCCAGTTCCAGTACACGCTGGAGGACGCCGATCCGAGCGAGTTGCAGGAATGGGCGCCGCGCATGCTGGAGCAGATGCAAAAGCTTCCGCAGCTCGCCGACGTGGCCAGCGACGAGGAATCGGACGGGTTGCAGCTCAAGATCACCATCGACCGGGACACGGCCTCGCGGCTGGGGGTCTCTCCGCAGGCGGTCGACGACACCCTCTACGACGCTTTCGGGCAGCGGCAGGTGACCACCATCTTCACCCAGCTCAACCAGTACCGCGTGATCCTCGAGCTTTCGCCGGAGCAGGCGCAGCATCCGGAGGCGCTCGATCGCCTGTACGTGCGCACGCAGAGCGGAGACCAGGTGCCGTTCTCCGCCTTCGCGCAGGCTGCCGAGACGCTCGCGCCGCTGGCGATGAACCACCAGGGCCAGTTCCCGGCGGTGACCATCTCCTTCAACCTGGCGAGAGGCGCCGCGCTGGGAGATGCGGTCGACGCGATCAATGCCCTCCGGACGGAGCTGGGTCTGCCTCCGGGCGTGCGCTCCGAGTTCGCGGGCACGGCGCAGGCCTTCCGCGAGTCGCTGGCCAGCGAGCCCGCGCTGATCCTGGCTGCGCTCCTGACCGTCTACATCGTGCTCGGAGTGCTCTACGAGAGCTACATCCACCCGGTCACCATCCTCTCCACGCTGCCTTCCGCGGGCGTGGGAGCGCTGCTCGCGCTGATCGTCTGCCGGACGGAGTTCAGCGTGATCGCGCTCATCGGCATCATCCTTCTCATCGGCATCGTGAAGAAGAACGCGATCATGATGATCGACTTCGCGCTGGAGGCGGAGCGCGATCAGGGCCTCTCTCCCACCGAGGCGATCACGCAGGCGTGCCTCTTGCGGTTCCGGCCGATCATGATGACGACCATGGCGGCGCTCTTGGGCGGCCTGCCGCTCGCGCTGGGGCAGGGAACCGGGTCCGAGCTGCGCCGACCGCTCGGCATCAGCATCGTGGGCGGGCTCCTCGTCTCGCAGGTGCTCACGCTGTACACCACGCCGGTCATCTACCTCTACATGGGTCGTCTCGGCCGCCTGCTGCGCGGGCGCAAGGCGGCGCAACCCGAGCCGCAGCTCTCGCCATGAACGTCTCCGCGCCGTTCATCCAGCGGCCCGTCGCCACCTCGCTCCTCGCGGCGGCGGTCCTGCTCGCCGGAGCGGCCGCGTACACGCAGCTTCCGGTAGCGCCCCTTCCGCGGGTCGACTTCCCCACCATTTCGGTGAACGCGGCGCTCCCCGGAGCGAGTCCGGAGACGATGGCCTCCACCGTCGCGGCGCCCCTGGAGCGCCGCTTCGGACGCATCGCCGGGCTGCGCGAGGTCACCTCGGTCAGCTATCTCGGCTCGACCGGCATCACGCTCCAGTTCGAGCTGGATCGCGACGTCGACGCCGCCGCGCGCGACGTGCAGGCCGCCATCAACGCGGCGGGCGGGGACCTGCCGGCGAACCTCCCCACCCGCCCCAACTACCGCAAGGTGAACCCCGCCGACGCGCCCATCCTCATCCTCTCCTTGACCTCGGCCACCGTCCCGCTCGGGCAGGTGTTCGACCAGGCGAATACGGTGCTGGCGCAGAAGATCTCCCAGGTGCCGGGCGTCGGGCAGGTGTTCGTCGGCGGCGGGCAGCAGCCGGCGGTCCGGGTACAGGCCGACCCGCAGGCGCTCGCCGGGCTTTCCCTCTCGCTCGAGGACGTGCGTGCGGCGCTCTCCAACGCAACGGTGAACCAGCCCAAGGGAGCGGTGAGCGGCTCCGCGCAGATGCGCACGCTCGCCGCCAACGACCAGCTCTTGCGCGCGAAGGACTTCGCGCCGCTGGTCGTCGCCTACCGGAACGGGGCGCCGGTGCGGCTCGCCGACGTCGCTCGAGTGATCGACAGCGTGGAGAACGAGCGCGTCGCCGCCTGGGCCGACGCGCAGCGCGCGGTGCTCATCATCATCCGCCGCCAGCCCGGCGCGAACATCATCGACGTCATCGAGCGGGTCAAGGCGCTCTTGCCGCAGCTCTCGGGCTCCATCTCGCCGGCCATCGACGTCCACGTCGCGCAGGACCGCAGCCAGACCATCCGCGCCTCGGTGGCCGACGTGCAGTTCACGCTGGTGATCAGCGTCTGCCTGGTGGTGCTGGTGGTGTTCGCCTTCCTCCGCAGCATCCGCGCGACGCTGGTGCCCACCGTGGCGGTGCCGCTCTCCTTGGTCGGCACCTTCGGCGCCATGTACCTGCTCTCGTACAGCCTGGACAATCTCTCGCTCATGGCGCTCACCATCGCGACCGGCTTCGTGGTGGACGACGCCATCGTCGTCACCGAGAACATCGCGCGCTACGTCGAGCAGGGAATGCCGCCGCGGGAAGCGGCGCTGAAGGGCGCGAAGCAGATCGGCTTCACCATCATCTCGATCACCGCCTCGCTCCTCGCCGTCTTCATCCCCATCCTCCTCATGGGCGGCATCGTCGGACGCCTCTTCCGCGAGTTCGCGGTGACGCTCTCGGTGGCCATCGCGATCAGCGCCGTCGTCTCCCTCACGCTCACGCCGTCGATGGCCTCGCGCCTGCTCGAGCTGCGGCACGGCGCGGAACAGGGACGAGTCGCGCGCGCGGCGGAGGGCGCGTTCGAGCGCCTGCTGCGCGGGTACGACCGTTCGCTGCGATGGGTGCTCGACCACGACCGGCTGATGCTCGCCGTCACCCTGGTGACCCTCGGCGTCTCCGTCGCGCTGTACGTGATCGTGCCCAAGGGGCTGTTCCCGCAGCAGGACACCGGCGCCCTGGCCGGATTCTCCGAGGCGCCGCAGGACGTCTCCTTCCCGACCATGAAGCAGCGGCAGGAAGCGGTGAATGCCGCCGTGCTCTCCGACCGGGCAGTGGACCACATGGTCTCCTTCATCGGAGGGAACGGCCCGCTGAACAACGGCTTCATGTTCGTGCAGCTCAAGCCGCTCGGCCAGCGCAAGCGCACCGCCGACCAGGTGATCGCGGACCTGCGCCCCAAGCTCGCGCGCGTGGAAGGGATCAACCTCTATCTACAGTCGGTGCAGGACGTGCGCATCGGCGGCCGCACTTCCCGCACCCAGTATCAGTACACCCTTCAGGATTTGAACCTCGCGGAGCTGCTCCAGTGGTCGCCGCGCGTCCTCGAGAAGCTGCGCACGCTGCCCCAGCTACGCGACGTGAACACCGACCAGCAGACCGCGGGCTTGCAGCTCTTCGTCGACGTCGATCGAGACACCGCCTCGCGGATGGGCATCTCGCCCGCGGTGGTCGACTCCACGCTGTACGACGCGTTCGGCCAGCGCCAGGTGGCGACGATGTACACGCAGGTGAACCAGTACCGCGTGGTCCTGGAGGCGAAGCCGGAGCTGGCCGCCTATCCGGAATCCTTGAGCGGGATCTACGTGCGCGGGCAGGATGCGACGCCGGTGCCGCTGACCGCATTCGCGCGCTTCGAGCCCCGCGCCACCTCGCTCTCGGTGAACCACCAGGGCCAGTTCCCCGCGGTGACCCTGTCCTTCAACCTGGCGCCGGACGTCTCGCTGGGCCAGGCGGTGACCGCGATCCACCGTGCCGAGCAGGAGATCCGGATGCCGCCCGGGCTGCAGGCGAGCTTCCAGGGCACCGCGCAGGCGTTCCAGGACTCGCTCGCGAGCGAACCGCTGCTGGTGCTCACCGCGCTCCTCGCCGTCTACATCGTGCTCGGCGTCCTGTACGAGAGCCTCGTCCACCCGGTGACCATCCTCTCCACGCTGCCCTCCGCCGGCGTGGGGGCGCTGCTCGCGCTGATGCTGTTCAAGACCGAGCTGAGCATCATCGCGCTGATCGGGATCATCCTGCTCATCGGCATCGTGAAGAAGAACGCGATCATGATGATCGACTTCGCCATCGAGGCCGAGCGCGATCAGGGACTGGGAACGCGCGACGCGATCTACCAGGCGTGCCTCTTGCGCTTCCGGCCCATCCTCATGACCACGCTGGCGGCGATGCTCGGAGGGCTCCCGCTGGCGCTCGGGCACGGCGTGGGGAGCGAGCTGCGGCGGCCCCTCGGCATCGCCATCGTCGGCGGGCTCCTCATCTCGCAACTGCTCACGCTCTTCACCACGCCGGTCGTGTACCTCGCCCTGGACCGCCTGGCGCAGCGGCGGCGGAAGGCGGAATTGGTTCCGCCCGTCCCCGCCTGAAGCGCACCTCAACGTCCGCGTTTCCGGGCCGGGCGCCTCGCGGCCGCGGCCGCCCTGCGTGCACGGGCCTCGGCCGGCGTGCCCACCTCCCCCTGTAGCCGCGCCTGCTGCTCGCTGAACCAATCGCCCGGGCCGAACAGGTGGACGCCGCCGTTGCGAGCCCCGAGGCCGACGCCGACTGGGATCCCGCCGACGGTCAAGAGCGCCGCTCCGTCCGAGCGTTCCCCCGAGGTGAGATAGGTGGCGCGGATCGAGGCGCCATCGCCGCCGGCGACGACGTCGCGCAAGGCGACCAGGTCCTTCCCCAGCGCCACCGAGCCGCGCACCGCCAGGCGGTCCATGGAGAAGAGCCCCGAGACGAACCCGGGCAGATCGGCGCGGCGCACGTACAACCCGACGATCGGGCGCGCGTCCCGGCACCGCGCCACCACGTCGCCGTCGATGAGCGGCGCCCCACCCAGGCGAACCCGCGCGTGGGTGGCGATGATGCGCGCCCACCAGCCGGGCGCGGCATCCTCCT
>JBJMQJ010000203.1:0-7483 GCA_045802765.1 Myxococcales bacterium | reverse complement strand
GGGCGTCAAGCCCGAGCTGGAGTGCTTCGACGTCGGGCACACGAACAGCATCTGGCCGCTCCTCGATCAAGCCCTCTTGAAGCGCCCGCTGCAGTTCAGCTTCATCATGGGCGTCCTGGGAGGGATCCGCGCCACGGCCGAGAACCTCGCGGTGCAGGCCCGCGAGGCGCCGCCCGATTCCACCTGGGAGGTGGTGGGCATTTCGCACGAGCAGTGGCGGATGGTCGCCTCTGCCCTCTCGCTCGGCGGAAACGTGCGCGTCGGGCTGGAGGACAATTTCTACCTGGACGCGCAAGGCACGCAGATGGCGAAGTCGAACGGCGAGCTGGTCGACAAGGCGGTGCGCATGGCGCGCGACATGGGACGCGAGCCGGCCACCGTCGCGCAGGCGCGCGCTCTCCTCTCCTTGGAGGCGCCTTGGTAGCTGCGCTGGCGGTCGTCCTCGATCTGGTGCTCTCCGGCGGCCGGGTGGTCGACGGCACCGGCGCGCCGTGGTTCCGCGCGGACGTCGGCGTCCGCGGCGATCGCATCGCCGCCGTGGGCGATCTGTCGCGGGCCGCGGCGCGGCGGCGCATCGATCTGCGCGATCGGATGGTCGCGCCGGGGTTCATCGACATGCTCGGCCAGTCCGAGCGTTTCCTGCTCGCCGACGATCGCGTCGAGTCGAAGATCCGCCAGGGCATCACCACCGAGATCACGGGCGAGGGGGAATCGATCGCGCCCACCACCCCGCGCCTGCTCGCCGAGGTGAAGCCCTTCGACGATCGCTATGGCATCCGGCCCGGCTGGCGCGACCTCGCCGGCTACTTCCGGCGGTTTCGCGCGACGGTGAACGTCGGCACGTTCGTGGGCGCGGCGACGGTGCGGGCGATGGTGCTCGGATTCGGCGACGTGCAGCCGACGCCCGCCCAGCTCGAAGAGATGCAGAAGCTCGTCGCGCAGGCGATGCAGCAGGGCGCGCTGGGCCTCTCCACCGCGCTCATCTACCCGCCCGGGTCGTATGCCAGAACGCAGGAGCTGATCGCCCTCGCCAGGGTCGCGGCGCGCTCGGGCGGCGTCTACGCCTCGCACCTGCGCGGAGAGGCGGAGACGTTGTTCACGGCGCTGGACGAGGCCATCGCCATCGGGCGGGAGGCGCGGATCCCCGTCGAGGTGTGGCACCTCAAGGTCGCGGGGCGGAGCTCGTGGGGACGCATGAAGGAGGTCGTCTCGCGCATCGAGCAAGCGCGCGCCGCGGGCGTCGACATCTCCGCGAACATGTACCCGTACGACGCCGCGCGGAACGGCCTCGACGCGAACGTGCCCGGATGGGCGCACGACGGCGGCGTGGACGCGATGATCGCCCGGTTCCACGATCCGGCCGCGCGCGCCCGGATCCAGAAGGAGCTCTGGCATGGCGGGCTAGGAGCGGAGACGCCCGACGGCATCCTGGTCGCCGCGGTGGTGAACCCTTCGCTGGAGAAGTACGTCGGCCAGCGCCTCGACGAGATCGCCCGATCGATGGGCAAGAGCGCGGAGGATGCGCTGCTCGAGCTGGTCGAGGCGGACCGCGCGCAGACCGAGGTGGTGCGGTTCGTGATGAGCGAGGACGACGTGCGGTTCGCCCTGCAGAGGCCCTGGGTGGCGATCGGCACTGACGATCCGGGCCAGTCCATCGACGGCCCGTTCGCGAAGCGGCGGGGCCACCCGCGCGGCTTCGGCTCCGCGCCGCGCGTCCTGGGACACTATGCGCGTGAAATCGGGCTCTTCTCCGTCGAGGAGGCGGTGCGCAAGATGACCTCGCTGCCGGCCCGCCGCATGCGGTTGCTCGACCGGGGCGTCCTGCGGCCCGGGATGGCGGCCGACCTGGTGGTCTTCGACCCGGCCAAGGTCATCGATCGGGCCACCTACGCCGATCCGTCCCGCTATCCGGAGGGGATCGACGTCGTCGTCGTGAACGGAAAGGTCGTCCTGGACGAGGGAAAGCTCACCACGCAAAGGCCGGGGCGGGCCCTGCGCAGGTGAGCTTGACACAACGCAGTGCGGCATCTACTTCACGGGGCTCGACCCGCGGAGGATGCCGTGAAGAAGATCCGCCTGCTCACGCCTGGGCCCACCCCCGTTCCCGAGCGCCTCTCGCTGCGCATGGCGCAGCCGATCGTCCACCACCGGTCGCCCGAGTTCGAGCAGGTCTTCGCGCGCTGCCGCGAGGGCCTCGCTTGGCTCTTCCAGACCAAGCAGGACGTCGTGCAGCTCGCCGCGAGCGGCACCGGGGCAATGGAGGCGTCGCTCGTCAACTTCCTCCGGCGCGGCGACGAGGCGATCGTCGTCGACGCGGGCAAGTTCGGCGAGCGCTGGGGCAAGCTGGCGAAGAGCTACGGCGTCAACGCAATCACGTTGAAGGTGGAATGGGGAAGCGCGGTCGACCCGGGCGCGGTTGCCTCCGCGCTCAAAGAGCACCCCAACGCCAAGGCGGTCTTCGTGCAGGCCAACGAGTCCTCGACCGGCGTCGCGCACCCCGTCGAGAAGCTGGCCCGCATCACCAAGAACCATCCAGCCATCCTGGTGGTGGACGCGATCAGCGCGCTCGGCGCGTTCGACCTGCCCTTCGACGCCTGGGGCATCGACGTGATGGTCTCGGGATCGCAGAAGGCGCTGGGGCTTCCGCCCGGCCTGGCTTTCCTCGCCGCCAGCGAGAAAGCCTGGAAGCTGAACGAGACCGCCGACCTGCCGCGCTTCTACTTCGACCTGAAGCGCGAGCGCGACAACCAGCGCAAGAACCAGACCGCCTGGACGCCGGCCATCTCGCTGGTCGAGGGGCTCGACGAGTCGCTGCAGATGTTCCGCGAGGAGGGCCTGCAAGCGTGCTTCGCGCGCCACGAGCGGCTCGCGCGCGGCGCTCGCGCCGGGATGCAGGCGCTGGGGCTCGAGCTGTACTCGAAGGCGCCGAGCGCCGCGATGACCACGGTGCTTTCGCCCGAGGGCACCGACTCGGAGAAGCTGGTCAAGCACCTCTTCAAGCAGTACGGGATCAAGCTGGTCGGCGGTCAGGACGCCGCCAAGGGGAAGATCTTCCGCATCGCGCACCTCGGGTACTTCGACGATTTCGACATGCTGGTGGTCGTGGGTGCGGTGGAGCGGGGCCTCAAGGACCTGGGCGCCAAGGTGGAGCTCGGCAAGGGGCTCGCCGCCGCCCAGGCCGCGATGGCCGCCGCGGGAGCGCCTGGCGGGCCCGAGCTGCGGGGGTAGGGATGCGCATCCTCATCAGCGACGATCTGTCCCCGGAGGCCAAGGCGATCCTGGAGCGCATCCCCGGCGCGCAGGTAGACGTGCGCGTGGGAATGAAGCCGCAGGAGCTGCGCGAGATCATCGGCGGTTACGAGGCGCTGGCGGTCCGCAGCGCCACCAAGGTGACCAAGGAAGTGCTCGAGTCGGCGCAGAAGCTCCGCGTCATCGGCCGGGCGGGCACCGGCGTCGACAACATCGACCTCGGCGCCGCCTCGCGCCGCGGCGTAGTGGTGATGAACGCGCCGGGCGGGAACAGCGTCTCGGTCGCCGAGCACACGGTCGCGCTGCTCCTCTCCTTGGCCCGGCAGATCGCGGACGCCTCGCAGAGCACGCGGGGCGGGAAGTGGGAGAAGAAGAAGTTCGCCTCGGGCCGCGAGCTGATGGGGAAGACCCTGGGGGTCATTGGGACGGGGAACATCGGCGCGCTGGTGGTGAAGCGCGCGCAGGCCTTCGGGATGAAGGTGCTGGGCTACGATCCGTTCCTCGGCGCCGAGGCGGCGGAGAAGCTCGGCATCGAGCTGGTCGACCTCGCCGACATCTGGAAGCGGTGCGACGCGGTCACGCTGCACGTCCCGCTCACCGAGCAGACGAAGAACATGGTGGCGGCCCCGCAGCTCGCGCAGATGAAGCCGGGCGCGCTGCTGGTGAACTGCGCCCGGGGTGGCCTCGTCGACGAGAAAGCCCTCGCCGACGCGCTCGAGGCGGGAAAGCTGGGCGGCGCCGCGCTGGACGTCTTCGAGCAGGAGCCTCCTCCCGCCGGCCACCCGCTCTTCTCCTGCCCCAACTTCATCGGCACCCCGCACCTGGGCGGATCGACCGAGGACGCGCAGCAGAACGTCGCCACCATCGTCTGCGAGGCGATGGTCGACTACCTGACCACCGGCACCATCCGCAACGCGGTCAACGTGCCGAGCGTGTCCGGCGAGGTCCTCGAGCGGCTGGGGCCGTTCCTGCGCCTCTGCGAGAAGATGGGCGCGCTGAGCGGGCAGCTGGCGCTCGAGGGTCAGACTTCCACCGCTCCGGAGCAGATCGAGATCGCCTACGCCGGCGAGGTGGCCGAGCAGCCCACCGCGCCGCTCACCGCGGCGGTGCTCAAGGGCGTTCTCGGCACCTTCCTCGCCGAGCCCGTCAACGAAGTGAGCGCGCCGGCTCTGGCCAAGGAGCGCGGCCTGTCGGTCATCCAATCGAAGAGCAACGAGACGCCCGATTTCGCCAGCCTGGTGACGGTGAGGCTGCGCTCCAGGCCGGGCATGACCGAGGTCGCGGGCACCATCATCGGCAAGCGCGAGCCGCGCATCGTCCGCGTGAACGAGTTCGAGGTCGAGGCCGCTCCGCAGGGGACATTGCTCGTCATGGTGAACCAGGACAAGCCGGGCGTGATCGGCAACGTGGGCCGCACGCTGGGCGAGGCGCAGGTGAACATCGCCCAGTTCGCCCTTGCCCGCGTGGCCGAGACGGGAAGGGCGCTGGCGCTTGTCAACATCGACGGGACGGCCACGGCGGAGACCTTGGACAGGTTGCGCAAGCTTCCCCACGTCCTGGAGGTGAGGCAGGTCGTCCTGTAATCGGCTTGCGACTTGCGGCTCGCGGCTTACGGAGGGTGCTTTTCCGCAAGCCGTAAGCCGCAAGCGGCAAGCCGTGGTACTCAAACGGTCATGTCCAACGTGGTGATCGTCGGCGCCCAGTGGGGTGACGAGGGGAAGGGGAAGATCGTCGACCTCTTCACTTCGTGGGCCGACGTGGTGGTGCGCTACCAGGGCGGGGCGAACGCCGGCCACACGCTGGTGGTGGGCGGGGTGAAGACGGTGCTGCACCTGGTGCCGAGCGGCGTCCTCCACGCCGGGAAGCGGTGCTTCATCGGGAACGGCGTGGTGGTCGACCCGGAAGCGCTGGACGACGAGATCGACCTGCTCAAGAGCCGCGGCCTGCTCTCCGATCCCGCGCAGCTGGTGGTGAGCGAGAACGCCCACGTCATCCTGCCGTACCACAAGCGCATCGA
The DNA here is from genome assembly GCA_045802765.1 of Myxococcales bacterium. Classification (GTDB taxonomy): domain Bacteria; phylum Myxococcota; class Myxococcia; order Myxococcales; family 40CM-4-68-19; genus VBKO01. The sequence goes on along the minus strand of JBJMQJ010000203.1, from coordinate 2,217 downwards.
CGTGGGCCGCGAGCAGAAGACCGGCCGCACCAAGATCGGCACCACCGGCCGGGGCATCGGGCCCTGCTACGAGGACAAGGTGGCGCGCCGCGGGATCCGCATGCGCGACCTGCTCAAGCATCACGCGCTGCGCGACCGTTTGTCCGAGCGGATCGAGGAGGCGAACGCGCAGATCCGCATCCTCGGCGGCGAGCCGGTCGACCTGGAAACGATGCATTCCTGGGCCGCCGCTCTGGGCGAGAAGCTCGCGCCCTATATCGGCGACGCCAGCGAGAAGCTTGCCCACGAGGTGGAGCGCGGCAAGGCGGTGCTGTTCGAGGGCGCCCAGGGGACGCTGCTCGACGTCGATCACGGCACGTACCCGTTCGTCACCAGCAGCAACACGGTGGCGGGGAACGCGGCGGTCGGAGCGGGGCTGGGGCCCACCGCCATCGATTCCGTGATCGGGATCAGCAAGGCGTACACCACCCGGGTCGGCAACGGACCGCTGCCGACCGAGCTGCACGACGAGTCGGGCGACCGGCTGCGTACGGTGGGCGTCGAATACGGCGCGACCACGGGGCGCCCGCGCCGGTGCGGTTGGTTCGACGCGCTGGTCCTGCGCTACGCGGCGCGAGTCAACGGCCTCTCCGGTCTCGCCATCACCAAGCTCGACGTCCTGACCGGCTTCGAGAAGATCGAGATCGCCGTCGGGTACAGGCTGGCGGACGGCAAGGTCGCGCACGAGTTCCCCTCCGATCCCGAGCTGCTCGAGCAGGCGCAGCCCGTCTACGAGGAGCTGCCGGGATGGAAGGAGACCATCGCCGACGTGCGCGAGTACAAGGAGCTGCCGGAGAACGCGCGCAGGTACGTCGAGCGGGTGGAGGATCTGGTCGGCGTCGAGGCGATCGCGGTGTCGGTGGGGGCGGAGCGGGCGCAGACCATCGTGCGGAAGAATCCGTTCCGGCACGGATAGCCGCCGCCGACAGGGCGGCGCTACGCTTTTTCGTTTCTCCTGGCGGGGGGCCTGGAGAAACGACCTACGAGAGACCGGCAGGAGGATGTCGTGACGGAAGCGATCATCGTCGATGCAGTGCGGACCGCGCGCGGGAAGCGGAAGGGCGCGCTGTCGGAGCTACACCCGGTCGATCTGCTGGCGCAGACGCTCGCCGCGTCGCTGTCGCATGCGGGGATCAAGCCGCAGGACGTGGACGACGTCATCATCGGCTGCGTCACCCAGGTCGGCGAGCAGGGATTGAACATCGCGCGGGGCGCGGTGCTCGCCGCCGGGCTTCCCATCGAAGTGCCGGGCACCACCGTGAACCGCTTCTGCGGCTCCGGCCTGCAGGCGGTCAATTTCGGCGCCCAGGCGGTGCTCTCGGGAGCCTCGCAGCTCGTGGTCGCCGGAGGCGTCGAGCACATGACGCGGGTGCCGATGGGCTCCGACGCGGTCGGCGGCGAGGGTCCCGCGTCACCCGGGTTGCAGCAGCACTGGCCGAACCTGGTCCCGCAGGGTCTCTCCGCCGAGATGATCGCGGCGAAGTGGGGCTACTCGCGGGAGAAGCTGGACGAATTCGCCGTGCAGTCGCAGCGCAAGGCGGCGAGCGCGATCGAGAAGGGCCTCTTCGCCAAGGAGATCGTGCCCATGAAGCTGCCGGGCGGGCGCAGCTTCGATCGGGACGAGCACCCGCGCCCGGGCACCACCTTGGAGACGCTCGCGAAGCTGCGGCCCTCCTTCAAGGACGACGGCGTCCTGCATGCCGGAAACAGCTCGGGCATCGTCGACGGCGCGGCGGCCGTCGTGATCGCCTCCAAGGGCCGGGCGCGCAGCCTGGGAGTCAAGCCGCGGGCGCGGATCGTCTCCATGGCGGTGGCGGGCTCCGATCCGGTGCTCATGCTGACCGGGCCGATCCCCTCGACGCGGAAGGCGCTCGCGCAGGCCGATCTCAAGGTGAGCGACATCGACCTGTTCGAGATCAACGAGGCGTTCGCGCCCGTTCCCCTGGTGGTCGCGCAGGAGCTGGGGATTCCCCTGGAAAAGGTGAACGTGAACGGCGGCGCGATCGCGCTCGGCCATCCCCTGGGCGCGACCGGCGCCATGCTCCTCGCCACGGCGCTGCACGAGCTGGAGCGCACCGGCCAGCGCCGCGCGCTCATCACGCTCTGCATCGGCTACGGGATGGGGATCTCCACCATCATCGACCGAAGGTTCGACTGAAGATCGGCAAGCCGCAAGCC
>JBJMQJ010000017.1:0-11097 GCA_045802765.1 Myxococcales bacterium | reverse complement strand
TCGAGACCGGCAGGCCTCCGATGCGGTTGCCGGAGGGCACCAGCTCGGACATCGGCAGCGCGATCAGGTTGAAGTTCACGAACGCGCCGCCGATGGCGACGCCGAGCACGAGGAGCGAAGCCACGAAGAGCTGCGTCGACTGCCACCCCTGCGCGCGCACCGCCTTGTCGTCGCCCTTGCGGATCTGCTCATACGTCGTCATGTGCGCGTCGATGCGCTTGGTGGTCTCCAGTGCGGCGGCGACCGACTTGCCGGCATCCGAGGCGTACTGCTTGAGCTCCTTCCACATCGGCGCCATGCCGCCCAGGATCTTGTGCCGCTTGGCGGTCGCGTCGCGATACTCCTGCAGCGCCTTCTTCTCGCCCGACTTGGCCGTGTTGTGGATCTCCTCGAGCACTTTCTTCACCACGTTGTCGCTGTTGGCCGGCATCTTGGCGACGGCGGCGGTGGCCTCGGCCCAGCCCGGAGGATTGGGGGCAGCGTTGCCGCACTCTTTGTAGTCGGCGTCGAGCCGCACGATGAGGTCGTCCATCTTGCGGTGCAGATCGGGGTAGCGGCCGAGCTCCTTGTCGAAGCTGGTCTCCACCCGGCGGAACTCGCGCGCGACCTTCGCTTCCGCGTCGCCGCGGCCCATCTCGAGGATCATCTCGCGATCGCGCTTCGCGACGTTGACGGCCACCGACTTGCACCACCGGGCGGTGAGGCGGAACGCTCCGGCCAACACGCGACCCAAGGCCCGGAACGCCCGGTGCACCGGCGCGCGCGCCGCCCAGCAGAAGAGCTGGCTGAGCAGCCAGAGCGCCAAGAGCGAGGCGGCCGGGCGTGCCGGCCAGAGGTACAGACTCTCCATGTCGAAACTCCTCGGTTGGAGCGAACCAACAAGCTCCAGAGGTTAGGGCCCAGGAATGTGGGTCTGCGAGGCCCGGAGGTAGGCAACGCGCGCAGAAACGGAACTGGAAATTCCTACTTGCCCAGAATCCAGTCCATTAGCCCGCGCCAGGAGGGCGACAAGCGGAACTGCGCGGCGCGAAGCCTGCGCAGGTTCCTGCCCTTCACCCACATGCGCATTTCGCGCAAAAGCTTCTCCGCGTCGCGCCTTTGGCCTTCGGCGGCCAGCAGGCTGGCCAGATCGAGGGTGGCGTCGAAGTGGAACGCGTCGAGCGTGAGCACCTGGCGCAAGAGCGCGATGGCGAGCGACCTCTGCGCCTTCTTGGTGAGCTGCTCGCGTCCCTCGAGCAGCGACTGCACGGCGTCCGCCTTGCGCCCGCGCTTCACCTGCTCGTTGGCGACCCGCTCCCAGTACTCGACGTCCTCGGGAAAGTTCTTCGCCGCGACCTTCCAGATGGCGATCGCCTTGTCGGCGAAGCCGGCCTTGAGGAACCCGACGCCCGCCGAATCGAAGGAGCGACGCGCCTCGTCCCAGCGTTTCGCGCGCGCCAGGAGCGGCGCGATGCGCGCGTGGACTTGATGGTCGTTCGGGTCCTGCGCGAGGATCTGCGAATAGCCGGCAATGGCCTTGCGGACGCGACCACGGCCGCGCGCCTTGTCGGCGGCATCGAGGACGGCGGAGCGGTCGTAGACCTTCTTGCGCCAGAACACGCGGCGGCAGTGTACAAGGAATCATGCCGGTTTCGCACCGCCTCGGAATCATTGGGCTGGGCCTCATCGGCGGATCGCTCGCGCTCGCGTTGCGCCGCGCCCGGCCGGAGCTGCGCATCGTGGGCGTGGACGTGGACACGGGTGCGCTGAAGCAGGCCCTCGCCGAGCGTGCCATCGACGCTTCCGCAACGCCCGAGTCCGCCCCGCTGGCCGACTGCGACGTGGTGGTGCTTGCCCAGCCTGCCGCCGCGCTGCTGGAAAGCATCCTGCCCGCGGCGGCGCGGATGGCGCCGGGCGCGGTGCTCACCGACGTGTGCGGCGCGAAGGAGGCGATCTGCGCGCGCGCCGGCGCACAAGACCGGGTCGTCTTCGTCGGCGCGCATCCCATGGCCGGCACCGAGTTCCGCGGCTTCGCCGCCGCGAGCCCCGCGCTGTTCGCCGGCGCGACGGTGGCGGTCTGCCCTCCCGTCGGGGCGCGCGGCGACCGCGAGCGCGCCGTCGCCGCGGTGAAGGAGCTGTGGGTCGCCGCCGGAGCGGGCAAGCTGCTCGACATCGATCCGGCGGAGCACGACGGCGCGGTGACCTTCGCCTCGCACCTCCCCTACCTCGCCGCGGCGATGGTGGTCGAGTCGCTCTCGAAGGTCGCGGACCTGGCCCCGCTCGCGAGCGAGCTGGCCGCGGGAGGCTTTCGCGACACCACGCGCCTGGCGGGGGACGGCACCGTCGGCGGCGCGGCCGCGCTCAACCGGCACGTCCCCGGCGCGGCTCGCGAGCTGGCGGAGCGGCTGCGCGCGCTCGCCGACGAGCTGACGCAGAATCCCGAGCAGGCGCTGCGTCGCCTCGGGCGCCTCGCCGACGCGCGCCGCCGCATGCGGTTGCCGCCGCTGCAGAACAAGTGAAGATTCGAGGATCGCCGCGGTGATCCCTTGGTCTTTTCTTCGAGCGCCAGCTCTGCTCGCCGTCGTAGCCGCCGCGGCGTTTGCGCAGCCGGTGCCTGATCCACCGCCCGAGGAGAAGCCATCCGCGCCCGCGGCGGCGCCGATCACGCCGCCCAGCCTCGCCGGTACGGCGGTGGAGGCGGAGTATCCGGCGGGCGAGACTCGCGGCGCCCGCGTCGTGCTGGAGCTGGACGTGGACGCGCAGGGAGAGGTGGCGGCCGCGCGCGTGCTGACCGCGCCGCAGCCGCGGTTCGACGAGTCGGCGCTCGCCGCCGCGCGCCGGCTGCGCTTCGAACCTGCCCGGCGCGGCGGCGAGCCGTTGGCGGTGCGCATCCAGTTCGCCTTCAACTTCGCCGCGCCGCCCCCGCCGGCTTCGCCTCCGGAAGCCGCGATCAACGTCTCGGGCACCGTGCGCGAGCGTGGATCGCGCCGGCGGCTCTCCGGGATCGAGGTCGCGGTCCCCGAGGCGAATCTTTCCGCCGTGACCGACGCGCAGGGTCGTTTCGAGCTGCGCGGCGTCCCCGCCGGATCGGCGGGGCTGGTCGTCGCCGCTCCCGGATACCAGCGGCTCTCGGCCGCGATCGGCGTCGAGCCCGGGAAGCGCACCGACGTCTCGCTGCTGCTGGAGCCGCTCTTCGCCGATCCGTTCGAGGCGACCGTCGAGGGGGAACGCGGGCGCGAAGAGCCGAGCCACACCACGATCTCCACGTCCGAGATCCAGCGCATCCCGGGCGCGCAAGGGGACGCGCTCAAGGTGGTCGAGGACCTGCCGGGCGTGGCGCGGACCAGCCCCATCGGCGGAGGGCTGCTGGTGATCCGCGGCTCCAATCCAGGCGACTCGCTTGCCTATCTGGACGGGGAACCGATCCCGCTCCTCTACCACTTCGGGGCGATCTCCAGCACGGTGAACCCCGACCTCCTCGAAGGGATCGACTACGTCCCCGGCAACTTCAGCGCGACGTACGGCGACCTCATCGGCGGCCTGGTCGAGGTGCGCTCGCGGAAGCTACGCGACGAGCCGCACGGTTACGCGAACCTCAACCTCCTCGAGGCGAGCGCGATGGTGGAGAGCAGCCTTCCGGGCGTGCCGGGTCTGAGCTTCGCGCTGGCCGGCCGGCGCAGCTACATTGATTATATCCTGCGGGCCGCGGTGTCGGAAGGCGACGTGAGGTTCACCGTCGCGCCGCGCTACTACGATGCCCAGCTTCGCGTCGACTGGCGCCCGCCCGGATCCAACCATGCGCTGCAATTCCTCGCGCTGACCTCGGACGACAAGCTCGGGCTGCTCGTCTCCAGGCCGCTCGACCAGGACCCGAACGTGAGCGGGAACATCGACACCGAGACGGGTTTCCAGCAGCTCCGGCTGAAGCACTCGTGGCGCTCCGGCGCGCTGGCCGTCGACTCCGTCGCCATGTTCGAGAGGCTGCTCCTGCGGTTCGTGGTCGCGCAGCAGGATCTCGACGTGCTCAGCGGCGACCTCTTCCTGCGCAGCACGGTCAGCCTGGAAGCCTCCGAGGCGCTCTCGCTCGCCGGCGGCATCGATGTCGCCAACCGGCGCGCCCTCGTCTCCGCCAGCTTCCAGCAGTCGCTCGCGGTGCGCGAGGGCGAATTCAACAACCAGGGTCCGCGCATCGACGAGCCGCTCACCACGCTCCCGCCCACCCTGGTGAACCGGTTCAGCCCGGGCCTCTGGATCGAGGCGCGCGTCCGCCCCCTCGCTGGGTTGATGGTCACACCCGGGCTCCGGCTCGACTCGTACGTCTACGGGGTGGCGGCTCGCGACCGCGCCACCACCGCCACCCTCTCGCCACGCGTGGCGGTGCGCTGGGAGGCGAACCCGGTGTGGGCGTTCAAGGCGGGCGCGGGACTCTATTCGCAAGGCGCGCGCAATGGCGATCCGGTGCGGCCCTTTGGCAACCCGGAGGTGCTCCCCGAGCGCGCGCTCCAGCTCACCGCGGGCGCGGAGATGCGCCCCTCGCCGGGCCTCTTCTTCGGCGCCGAGGCGTTCTACAAGCGCCTGTCCGACATCATCGTCCGCTCGCCGGACAGCCAGATCGTCGACGGCCAGACGCTGCCCGTCATCCTCGACAACGCCGGCATCGGTCGGGTGGTCGGCATCGAGGTGCTGCTGCGGAAAGAGCTCACCGGCCGGCTCTTCGGGTGGCTCGCCTATACCTACTCGCGCAGCCAGCGCATCGACCGGCCCGGGCAGGGATGGCGGCCGTTCGACTTCGACCAGACGCACAACCTGACCGCCGTCGCCTCGTACAAGCTGCCGCGGGGCTGGCAGATCGGCGCGCGCTTCCGCCTCATCACCGGGAACCCCGAGACGCCGGTGCTCGGGTCGCGCTACCTCGCGCCGCTCGACGTGTACCTGCCCATCTACGGCGCCACGAACAGCGCGCGGGTCCCGCCCTTCAGCCAACTCGACGTCCGCGTCGACAAAGTGTGGACATTCGACGCCTGGACCCTGGACGCGTACCTCGACGTCCTGAACGCGTACAACCGGCGGCCCGTCGAGGCGACCCTCTACAGCTATGACTTCGGGCAGTCGCAGTACCTGCGCGGGCTGCCGATCGTGCCCACGCTCGGGCTGAAGGGGTCTTTCTGAATGGGCTGGCGGCGGGCGGCTGGCGGCGGGCGGAGAGGTGCCGCGGCGTACGCCGCTGTGGCCGCGCTGATCCTGCCCGGCTGCCCCGGCGACTTCGAGAAGCAGTCGGAGATCGTCAAGCTGCGGGTGCTCGCCGTGCAGGCCGAGCCCGCCGAGCTGATCGTCGAGCCCGGCCAGCCACTGCCGCGCACCACGCTCACCGCGCTGGCGGTGGAGCCGTCGGACGCGCCGGTCGCCATGGAGTATGCGCTCTGCACCGTGCAGGAAGCCGTGCCTCCTCCCGACGTGGACTGCCCCGGCACCCAGGGCATCCCGCTCGCTCCAGCTGGCCCGACTTCGGCGGTGCTCGACCTGGGCGACCCCCGGGCGATCGCGCTGGCGCTGCAGCTGGCACGGGACGCCGGCGTCGCCGATCCGGGCGCGCTGCCGCCGGATGGCGTTCCCGTCCTGGTCGGGTTCCGCGCGACCGCGCCGGCGCACACGCTGCCGGACGGCGGCCCACCCGGCGCAGACGGAGGCGACTTGCAGGTGTTCCAGGGGCTCACGACGGTGACCGCGCGCGGGCCCGGAGCTCCGCCGAATCAGAATCCGGCGCTCGCCGGGCTGCGCATGGGAGACGCCGGCGTCGAGATCGCGGCGGACGGAACCAGCTCCGCGCCGTCGAGCACGACGCAGCGCCTGGCGCCCGTCCCCGCGCCGGGCTCGAAGGAGCCCGCCGACGGCGGAGTAGAGCCGCTCGGCTATAGCTTCTTCGCCACCGCCGGCTCGATCAGCGCGCTCCGCTCCACCGACACGACGGCGACCGGACAGCCCGGCGACACGTTCGTCGACTGGACAACCCCCCCAGGACGGCAGCAGGTGCGCCTCTGGGTGGTCGTGCGCGACGGACGCGGCGGCGTCGGCTGGATCGCGCGCTTTGTCGAGGTCACTCCGCCCGCAGCGCGATGACCGGATCCACGCGGGCCGCTCGCCACGCGGGCACCCAGCAGGCGAGGAGCGCCGCGCCGAGGAGGACCGCCACGACGGCGACGAAGGTGGCCGGATCGTGCGCGCCGACTCCGAAGAGCATCGCCGCGATGACCCGGCCGAGCAGCAGCGCTCCGGCGACGCCCAGCGCCGCCCCGAGGAGCGCGAGCCGCATCCCCTGTCCGACCACGAGCCGCACCACGCCGTCGGAGCGCGCTCCGAGAGCCATGCGCACGCCGATCTCGCGCGTCCGCTGCGCCACCGAGTACGCCAGGGTCGCGTAGATGCCCAGCACCGCGAGGACCAGCGCTCCCGCCGAGAAGATGGAGAGGAGCAGCATCGAGAGGCGACGCTGGTCGAGCGTCGCAGAGACGAGGTCCGCGACGGTACGCACACGCGGCACCGGGTGGTCCGGGTCGGCGGCGGCGATCTCCGCGCGCAACGAGGAGCCGAGCGAGGCGAATCCCACGTCGCTGCGAACGACGAGGGTCATGCCCACCGGCGGCGTCGGCGCCTGCGCGACGGGGTAGTACACCTCCGGCTCCGCCGGCTGGGCGAGGTCGAACTGCCGCACGTCGCCGACCACGCCGACGATCTGGATCCAATCCGTCGGTCCGGAGTTGGTCACGCCGTAGCTGAACCGCTTCCCGAGGACTTCCTCGCCAGGGAAGAACCGACGCGCGAACGCTTCGTTCACGACGGCGACGCGCGCCGATTTTTCCGTGTCCTGCGGCCGGACGGATCGGCCGCGCCGCAGGGGAATCCCCATCGCCTCGAAGTAATCGCCGCAGACGACCTGGGACTCCGTGATGAACTCGCCCGGGTGGCCGGGCCGACCTTCGGGAGTGATGTCGCCGCTCATGTTGCTGCCGCTCATCGGCAGGTTGAGGATCGATCCCGCCGCGTGGACGCCGGGGATCGCCGAGGCCCTGCGCGCGACCTCCGCGTGGAATTCCGCCGCCCCGCCCTCGGCGTGCGAGAGATCGACGGCAACGGCGCCCCGTGGACGGAATCCCGGGTCGACCGCGCGAATCCGCTCGAAGCTGCGGATGAGCAGGATCGCGCCGGCAAGGAGCATCACCGCCAACGCCACCTCGCCGGTCACCAGCGCCGCGCGCAGCCACGAACGGTGGCTCCCGGGCGAGGCGCCGGTTCGCAGCGCGGCGATGGACTCCGCCCGCGAGGCAAGGAGAGCAGGGGCGAGCCCCGCGGCAATTCCCGTCGCGGTCGAGATGCCCACCGCGAAGAGGAGCACTGCGAGATCCACCCGGACTTCGGAGCCGCGCGGCAGCGAAGGTCCCGCCAGCGTCACCAGCGCATGCACGCCCCACCAGGAGAGGGCAAGCCCCAGCGCGCCGCCCGCCATGGCGAGCGCCAGGCTCTCGACGAGGAGCTGCCGGATCAACTGCACCCGCGATGCGCCGAGCGCCGCGCGGATGGCCAGATCGCGCTCGCCGGCAGCGACGCGGGCGAGTTGGAGGCCGGCGACGTTTGCGCAGGCGACGAGGACGACAAGGACTACCCCGCCGAGCAGGAGCGAGAGCGCCCGCTTGGCCTCGCCCATGATCCGATCCTGCAGTGAACCGGCGCGGAACTGGTGGCCGGCGTTCGTGTCCGGGTACGCTGCCGCGAGCCTCGCGGAGACGGCGTCCAACTCGGCCTGCGCCTTCGCCATGGTGACGCCCGGCCGGAGCCTGGCGATGCCGTTCAGGTAGTGCTCGCCGCGCATCGTCACGCCCTGGCGGAAACCGGGCAGCACCGGCAGATCGCCGGCCGACGAGACCCACATCTCGTGGCGCGCCGGCACCGCCGAGCGCGAGGCGAGGACTCCCACGATGGTGCGCGGGTCGCCGTTCACCACCAAGGTGCGCCCCAAGACTGCCGGGTCCGCGCCGAAGATCCGCTTCCACAACCGCTCGGAAAGGACGACTTCTCCTCTCGAGCCAGGCCCGTAGAGCCGGCCGCTCAGCGCCGACGCCTGCAGGACGCGGAAGAACTCGCCATCCGTCTCCGAGCCGATGACCTGCTCGGGCCTATCGAGCCCCGTCAGGCGGATCTGCATGCCGACGTAGGAGGACAGAGACTCGAAGGACCCGACCTGCCCCTTCAGATCGAGGAAATCCGGGCCGGAGAGCGAGGCATGCGCAGCCTGGGGCTGGACTTCCGACAGGCTGACGAGCTGCTCCGAACGTGGAAACGGCACCGCACCGAGGACCACCGCCTGCACGACGCTGAAGATCGCAGTGGCGCAACCGATGCCGAGCGCCAGAGCGAGGACGGCGGCAGCGGCATGGCCGGGCTGGTGCCGCAGACGGCGCAACGCATACCTGAGATCGTCGAGCACGCTGCAAGGTGCCTCGAGACGAGCGCAGGTTTCAATCCCTCTCAGCCCTTCTTGCGCTGCAGCTCACGCCGCAGCAGCGCTTCCTTCCCGTCCAACCGCGAGCGATGTCTGGCGCGGCGGCCATCCGCTTCTTGCGGTGGAGCCGGGGCGGGTTCCCGAAGCGATCCCCGGGTGGCGACGATCGCGACGCCGGCGAGGATGAGGGCGAGCGCGGCAACGGCAATGCCAGTGACCCGCTCGCCGGCGAGGAGCGCGCCGAGCAGCACCGCGACGACGGGGCTGACGTACGCGTAGTTCGTCGCCAGGGCAGGCCGGACGTTGGCGAGCAGGAACGTGTAGGCGCTGTAAGCGACCATCGAGCCGAAGATCACCAGGTACAGGAACGCGCCGAGCGCCTGCGCGTCGGGCATGGCGCTCATCCGCTCTCCGCGGAGCAGCGCGACGCCGAGCAGCACCGCTCCGCCGGTGAGCATCTCCGTCGCCGCCGCCATCAGGCCGGTCGGGATCGGCAGGCGGCGGCTCCACATCGACCCGAGCGCCCAGGTCACGGCGGAGAGAAGCAGGACGGCGGCACCGGCCGGAGAGGCGCGCAGCTCGCCTCCCGACTGGAGCAGCGCGACGCCCGCGAGCCCGACGGCGAGCCCGAACCATTCGCCCTTCGCCGGCCAACGTCCCCACAACCCGGCGAACAGCACCGACCACAGCGGCACCGAAGCGATGGCGACCGCGGCCACCCCCGACGAGACCCACTGCTCCGCGACCACCACCAAGGCGTTGCCGACGACCAGGAGCGTGCCGACGCGCAGCGCGGCAAACCACTGCGCGCGCGACGGCCTCGGCGCGCCGCGCATGCGCAGCAGCAGGTAGAGGATCCCGCCGGCGCAGACGAAGCGCAGTCCGGACATCATCAGCGGTGGGAAGCCGGGCAGCGCCCACCGGATGGCGAGGAATGTCGAGCCCCAGATGAAGTAGAGCGCCAGCATCGAGGCGACGATGCGGCCGCGGTCGGCTTGCTGCGCGCGTTGTGCGTTCACGCGCGGTGGCTAACACGCCCGCGCCGGCGCCGCACCCGGGATCTTGCGTCCGAGTCCAGGCGCTCGCTCCGGTGTCTATTCCTCGATCGACTGCTGCGCGCGCGCGGCCTCGATGAGCAGGTCGACGAGCTTGTCCGCGAGCTGCTTCGAGCCGGACAGCGCTTCGTAATAGGTGTGCCGCACGGCCGCCTCGCGCTTGGGATCGAGCACGGCGCGTCCCGTCTGCCGTTTGGAGTCGCCGATCACGCGCGCCACGTCGAGTCGGCGCTTGACCAGGTCCGCCAGGTCGCGATCGATGGCGTCCACCCAGGCGCGCAGCTGCGCGAGCGGCAGGTGGGCGTTGGGATCGAGCGCGAGGGCTCGGGCAAGCTCCGCGAAACGGGTCGGCACCAGCGCCTGCTCGCTGTCGCACAGCGCCCGCGCCGGATCGTCGTGCACCTCGACGATGAGCCCGTCCGCGCCCGCCGACCAGGCCGCCCGCGCGAGCCCTTCGACCAGGTCGGCGCGCCCCGCGGCGTGCGAGGGATCGGCGAGGAGCGGCAAGTGCGTGAGCGGCCGGACCGCCAGCATCCCGCCCAGGTCGAGCGTATTCCGGGTGGAGGTCTCGAAGGTGCGGATTCCGCGCTCGCAGAGCATCACGCGCGACTCTCCGCTCGCCATGACGTATTCGGCGGCGCCAAGCCACTCGTCGGTGGTGGCCCCTGCCCCGCGCTTGAGCAATACCGGGCGGCCGGCGCGACCAACCGCGCGGAGGAGGTCGAAGTTCTGCATGTTGCGCGCGCCGATCTGCAATACGTCGGCCTTCTGCGCGACCTGCTGCACCTGATCGACCGCCATCACCTCGGTGACGATGGGCAGCTTCACTTCGCGGCTCGCGGCCGCCAGCCACTCCAGCGCCTCGTACCCGTGGCCCTGGAACGCGTACGGATTCGTGCGCGGCTTGAAGACGCCGCCGCGCAGCGCGGTCGCCCCGCACGCCGCCACTTCCTTCGCGATGCGCATCACCTGCTCGGGCGATTCGACCGAGCACGGACCCGCGATCATCGCCCGGTGCCCGCCGCCCACCTTGAACGGGCCCACCTCCACGATGGTCGGCGGCTTGCGCGCCGTCGCGTGCGGCAGCGCCTTCACGGCCGGAGCGGTGCCCTCCTTCGCCGGCAGGCGGGAGGCGTGCGGCGCGGGCTGACCGAGCGAGACGACCTGCACGTCGCGCGCGGGAGCGAGGGCCTGCAGGCGGGCGGCGTCCGCGCCCAGCACCCACATGCGCACCGGATGCTCCGGCGTGCCGGCCAGCGGCAAGAGCGTCGCGCCGGTGAGAACGTCGAGGCGGGTGGTCGCGGTCATCGAGCTGGTGCGCAGGAAAGCCAACGGCACGCGGGCGCGCGCGTGATCCGCCTGGCGCAGGTGGACGAAGCGGGTGCTGTTCTGGTCGCGATCGGAGACGTCCTCGATGAGCACGTCGAGGCCGCACTTCTCGGCGGCGTGCCTCGAGCAGATGGCCGCGTCGGTGGACGCGTCGGCCGCGATGATCTTCGCGGCGCCGGCGGTGTCGTAGCAGACCACCGGCTCGATCCCCATCGCGGCCAGCCGCTGCGTGCACTGCCG